>JALOTT010000011.1 GCA_025457745.1 Verrucomicrobiota bacterium | reverse complement strand
TCCGCAAAATGATGAAGGAGTCCGAAGACGCGATGGCCGCCATCCTCACGCCGGAGGAAATGCTCGACTACAACCTTCGCTTTTCCATGACCGCGAACACGATGCGCATACAACTCGCCGGCTTTGAGCCATCGGAGCAGGAATTTCTCGAGATGTTTAAGAAGCGCAAGGCCTACGACGACGAATTTGGCATAAGCGGCATGGGCGGCCTCAACCTGAAAGGCGAGGAAAAGCAAAAACAAAAGGCCGCCGAGCAACAACTCAACGATCAGACCAAGGCCCTGCTCGGCGAGGAGCGCTACCAGGATTACAAGCGCGCCCAAGATTACGCCTTCCAAGCCATGTATCGCGTCGCTGACCGCGAGAACCTGGGCAAGGCTGCCGCCGTAAAAGTTTATGACATGAAGAAGGTCGCCGAGGATCAGGCCAGAAAAGTGAAGCAGGACCAGTCATTGACCAAGGAACAACGCACCGCCGCCTTGCAGGGCATCCGCACGGAGACTGAGAATTCCGTCCGCGCCGTATTCGGCGACAAGGGATTCCAGTCCTACCAGAAACAGCCCGCCGCTTACTGGCTGAACTCCATCAGCCCGGAGCCGAAGAACTAGTCGCCCGAGCACCGGATCGCCGGGCTGTGGTTTGGAGCAAAGAGCTATTGACGGCAGCCTGAAATGCGCAAGGTTCACCGCGTGCAACGGAACTCGTGGCATCACGGCGTCACGCGCTACCAATGGCTCATGCTGTTCGTTGCGTGGCTGGGCTGGGTGTTCGAAGCCATGGACGCCACGATTTACGCACGGGGCCTCCACCCGGCGTTGCACGAGTTGCTTCCCAAGGCCGGCGTCGCGGCAACCTTCGAGGCCATTGGGTGGTATGGTGGAATTACTTTTCCGTCTTTCTGATTGGCTGGGCCGTGGGCGGCGTGTTGTTTGGCGTGCTGGCGGATCGGTTTGGGAACACCAAGGTTCTCATCTTCACGATTCTCATTTACGCCGTGTTCGGGGCTTGCGTGCGTGGCTGCTCCCTTTCGCGCTGGAAACCAAAGGCAAGCCGCTGCCGGAATAACGCGAACCGCCGCCGCCGCCGCGCGTGGTAGGGACGATTTCCACATCGTCCCCATAATCAAAATCTTCCTCCCTTCGTTTCCAATCCAGATGGGGACGCGGATGGAACGCGTCCCTACCGAATTCACCGGGAGCATATTTCCCCCGCTTCCGTCCAGCCCAGCATGAAATGGATTCTTGCTCTGTCAGTTTTGCTGGTTCTTGTCGGATTGATTTCGCCCGTTCCGCTGTGTCGCGCAGACGGGTTCATCATCGTGGACGAGGCGCATTGGTGGCCTGGGCCGCGCCCGCCACATCCCGTGCCGGAACAGAACCGTCCACTGGCGTATGTGCTCCCGGACTTCGTGCCATCACCAACGTGCTCGCGCAGATGGGTGTGTGACCCGGCTTTGAAGCCGATCCGAGTCTGCGGGCTGTTGATTCAATTGCGGTCAGCGCGCCTTCAGGTGGCGGTCGGATGTTTGAACATCCGGGCGGCGTGACTGTCAACGTAGGTAAGCGGGAACGACCAGCCCCCCGGACGTGTCGGACCGCTTGAACGCGACCGCCGTTGCGGTCACAAACATTTTTCTGACGAGAGATATTTATGAAGACAAAACTGTGGTTTTACACAACAGTCGCCGTGATGGGTTGCGCCCTGATCGTCGCTGTATTGGTTACCAGCGCGGCGGCGAAAGAGTCCACGCCGCCGAAAGTGACCGTCTCCGACCGCGTGCTTGACCGCGAGGCGCGGGGTGCGAGCTACGCGTCCATCGTGAAGCGCGTGGCTCCAAGTGTCGTGAACATCTATTCAACCCGCACCGTCCGGACTCGACCGTTTTTACATCCGTTTCTCGATGACCCGATGTTCCGGCGCTTCTATGGTGACGGGTTTGATCCGGGCGAACGGCGCTCGCAAACCTACAAAACACAGGGCCTCGGCTCGGGCGTAATTGTTTCGGAGGATGGCTACATCCTGACCAACAATCACGTAATTGATGAGGCGGACAAGGACGGGGTCGAGGTCGCCCTGGCCGACGGCAAGGCCAAATACGCAGCGCGCGTCGTGGCCACTGACAAGAGCACGGACGTGGCAGTGTTGAAGATTGATGCGAAGAACCTCAAGGCGATCACCCTTGCCGACAGTGACAAGCTTGAAGTGGGCGATGTGGTGCTGGCCATAGGCAATCCCTTTGGCGTGGGCCAGAGCGTGAGCATGGGCATCATCAGCGCGTTAGGACGCGGCTTGGGCATTTTGGGACCGCACGGCTATGAAGATTTCATTCAAACCGACGCACCGATCAACCCGGGCAATTCCGGTGGCGCGCTGGTGGATACCGAGGGCCGCTTGGTCGGCATCAACCAGTCCATCCTCAGCGGTGGTAGCAGAGCCAACACGGGTGTCGGCTTCGCAATTCCAATCAACCTGGCACGCAACATTATGGACCGGCTCGTCACCGATGGCAAAGTCACGCGGGGTTACCTCGGCGTGAACATCCAGCCGGTTACGCCGGAATTGGCAAAGGAGTTTAATCTGGCCGACGAAGGCGGCGCGCTGGTGGGCGAAGTGCGGTCGGACACGCCCGCCGCTGAGGCCGGCCTGGAAAATGGCGACGTGATTCTGGAATTCAACGGCAAAAAAGTCCCCGACTCCAAGCATCTGCGCTTGATGGTGGCCCAAACGCAGCCCAAAACCAAAGTGACTTTGAAGGTCATTCGCGAAGGCAAAACCAAGACCTTGACGGCCACTCTCACGGCGTTGCCGGACGAGTTGGCTGGCGGCCCGCGTGATGAGCCGAGCGACCGGGGCGAGGCGAAAGTGGACACCTTGGATGGCGTGGAAGTTACCGACCTTGATGCCCGCACCCGACGGCAAAGCGACATTCCAGCTTCCGTGCGCGGCGCGCTGGTGACGAATGTGGACCCCGATTCCACCGCCGCGGAGGCGGGCTTGCGAGCGGGCGATGTGGTTCTGGAAATCAACCGCCAGCCCGTGCGCAGCGCGGATGACGCCGTGGAACTGAGCAAGAACGCCAAGGGCAACCGGCTGTTGCTTCGCGTCTGGAGCAATACCGACGGTGTCGGCGGCTCCCGGTACGTGTCCATCGAGGCGGCCAAGAAGAAGTAGTCTGGACTTCGAATGCCTGACGTCCGGTCGAAGCCATTGCGCCCCGGCCGGACGTTGCTTCATGGAGGGACGAGTTACACGAGTTTCAAACTGTGTCTGGTTTGAGACTGGAATTTGGGGACTCGTAAAACTCGTCCCTCCCAACCCGGAGAGAGCGGCTTTGACAAATGCCGCGACGTGGGCATGATTTTCCCGGCGCCCCGACGCCACCAGCAATGGCCGTTCAATTCAAAGATTATTACCAGACCCTCGGCCTCGCACGCACCGCGAGCGACGGCGAGATCAAGAAGGCTTTCCGCAAGCTCGCCCGCGAATTTCATCCCGACGTCGCCAAGGACAAAAAGCGCGCCGAGGAAAAATTCAAGGAAATCAACGAAGCTTACGAAGTTCTGAGCGACCCGACGAAACGCAAGAAGTACGACAACTTGGGCGTGAACTGGAAGGCCGGCGCGGAATTCCGGCCGCCGCCGGGCTGGGAGCAGTTTGGTGGCAGACGCGCGCAGCGGCGCGGCGGATCGGGCGGCGCGGAATATGAATTTGAATTTGGCGGCACGGGCTTCAGCGATTTTTTTGAGCAGTTTTTCGGCTCGCAGGGTCGGGGCGGGCACGGGTTCGGTCATTCCGCTGGTTATGCCGGGGAGGAATTTGCCGCGCGCGGGCGCGACATCGGGGGCGACATCATGGTCACGCTGGAAGAGGCGTTGCACGGCTCCGTGCGCTCGGTCAATGTGCGCTCCGAAGTCGGCGGCAACGTTAAGACCCAGACCTATCAAGTCAAAATTCCGCCGGGCGTGACGGAGGGTCAGCGGTTGCGGCTCGCCGGTCGCGGCGAAGCCGGCGCGGGCGGTGGCGCGGCGGGCGATTTGTATTTGAGCGTCCATCTGGCGAAACATCCAGATTTCGAAGTCGAAGACCACAATCTGGTTCACGAAACGGAACTCGCGCCGTGGGAAGCGGTGCTCGGCGCCAACATTTCCATCCCCACGCTCAATGGCCGTGTGAACATCAAAATTCCACCCGGCACGCAGAGCGGACAGAAGTTGCGCGTGCGCGGTCGCGGGCTGCCACAGCCCAACGGCGGGCACGGTGATTTGATTGTGGTGACGCGCATTGAAGTCCCGGAGCGCGTGACCGAGAGCGAGCGGAAATTGTGGGAACAGCTCGCCCGCGAATCCCGGTTCAATCCGCGCGACTAGCGCCGCGCGCGCATTTCGACGCGGTCGCCGATCTTCAAACCCAATTTGCGGGCCGCTAAGCCAGCGCTCACAGTTGGCGGCCCAATCACCAGCCGGAGGCTCGCCTCACTATTGACCCCGCCCACCGACGCCGTTAGCGTTTGGGATGGCGAACGCGAGCCAAAAGAAAAAACGCCGGGCGGTCATGCTGGGCGTCGGATTGGATTCCGACGGTCACAAGCGAGTGACCACCGGGCCGAATTTTGCTTTGGTCGGTGGCAGCGAGGAAACCCACGAGGGGATGACCGAGAAAGCCTTCAAGATCAACGAAAAGCTCAAGTCGCGTGGCAAGGAGTTACATGAAGTCAGCCACGAGGAATTTGATGACATCGCGCAGGAGGTGGGCTTGAAGCGCGTGGAACCGCGGCCAAAACAAGACTGACCCATGCCCCCCGAAAATCCTTACCTGTTCATCCTGCTGCTCGGCTTGGCCGCGCTGGCACTGGCGGTGGGACCCCTCGCGCTGGCGTGGTTGTGGGCACAGAAATATTCGCCACCCAAACCGGGATCGGACAAGGGTGCGATCTACGAGTGCGGCCTTGAGTCGAAAGGCGACGCGTGGGTTCAGTTCAAGTCGGAATACTACCTTTACGCCATCATGTTCCTGATCTTTGACGTGGAGACGATTTTTCTTCTGCCTTTCGCGGTGGCGTTCACGGGACTCGGGGTGGGTGCTTTCATCGCCATGATGGTTTTTCTGCTGCTCCTGGTCGAGGGACTGGCGTGGGCGTGGATGAAGGGCGTGTTGACGTGGAAATGAACTCGTGGCAGGCGACGTGAGGAGGCGATAATTTTTGAACATCGAACATCCAACATTCAACATCGAACTCTGAACTGCTCCGCAATGGACGAAGGACTTAGAACCGAACTGCAAAAACAGGGCATCTTCACCACGACCTTGGAAGAACTTTACAACTGGGGGCGCCAGAACTCCATCTGGCCGCTTGGTTTTGGTCTGGCTTGCTGCGCCATTGAGATGATCGCGGCTTCGATGGCGCGGTGGGATTTGGCGCGATTTGGCGCGGAAGTGTTTCGTCCGTCGCCGCGACAGGCGGACCTGATGATCGTGGCCGGCACGGTGACGAAGAAAATGGCGCCGCAAGTGGTGCGGCTCTACAACCAGATGGGCGAACCCAAGTACGTCATCGCCATGGGCGCTTGCGCGATTTCCGGCGGGCCGTTCAAGCAGGGCTACAACGTGCTCAAGGGCATTGACCGTTATATTCCGGTGGACGTGCATATTCCCGGTTGCCCGCCGCGGCCCGAGGCGTTGCTGCACGCGTTCATGACCTTGCAGCAGAAGATTGACGGGCAAAAACTCACCGGTCCCGAACGCCCGCGACACTTCATCGCGGAAGCCCCAAGCGAATTCCCCATCCCGCAATTCGGCGAACATGATCTAGTGCCGCCGAGCAATCCTGAAGTTTGGACGGCCCCGATCCTCGTGCGAAAAGGTTAAACGTGGAAACGTTCGAACAAATCAAAGCTCGCGTCGAAGCCGGTGTGCCAGGCGCGAAGCTGGTAATTGTTCCGAACACCTCGCCGTCGGCCCAGCCCTCGTGGCTTGTGGACAACGAACACGCGCTTGGCGTAGCACGGTTTTTGCTCGACGACGCGGATCTTCGCCTTGATTACGCTTCGAACGTCACGGGCGTTGATTGGCCCGACACCGTCGTCAAGATGTCTGTGAAGGTGAAAAGACTGGTGGCCGGTGTCGAAAACGAAGTCGAGGAAATCGTCGAAGAGAAAAAGCCCGGTTACCTCGAAGTCGTTTATCACCTTTACTCGATGGAGAAAAAGCACGGGCCGGTCATTCTCCGGTTGCGCACCGAAAACCGGACAGAAAAAGCTCATCTGCCATCACTCACGCCAGTCTGGCGTGGCGCGGAATTTCAGGAGCGCGAAATTTTTGATCTGTTCGGCATTGTCTTCGATGGACATCCCGACTTGCGGCGCATTCTGATGTGGGACGAATTCAAGGATTTTCCGATGCGCAAGGATTACGTCGGGCCGGACGACTATGAATACGAGCCGACGCCGCACGACGAAGTTTTGGAAAGGGCGAAGACGCATCAAGAGGTGAAAGCGTGAGCGCCGTTGCCGAGCTGCCGCCCAAGAATTTCGAGTTGCTGCCCAAGCCTGGCGGTGACGGCGAACGGCTCGAAGTCTCGATGGGGCCGCAGCACCCTTCGACCCACGGCGTCTTTCGGATGGATGTCGTCCTCGACGGCGAACGCGTGGTGAAACTCAAGCCCGTTTTCGGCTACCTGCATCGCAATCACGAAAAAATCGCCGAGGGCACGACCTACCTCGCCTCGATGCCGTACACCGACCGGCTGGATTATTTCTGTTCGCTGACGAACAACTGGGCCTACGCGCTCGCCGTTGAGAAGCTGGCTGGGCTGCAAGTGCCCGAACGCGCCGAGTATTTGCGCGTGATCCTCGCCGAGTTGACGCGGCTGCAAAATCACGCCTCGCTCTGCGGCTTTCTCTTGCAGGACATGGGCGCGATGGGCACGCCGCTCATGTATGCGTTCCGCGAGCGCGAAAAGATTCTCGATCTTTTCGAAGCCATCAGCGGCGCGCGGATGATGTGCAACTTCATGCGGTTCGGCGGGCTCCGCTGCGACTCGCCTGCCGGTTGGCTCGAAGAAACGCAGAAGGGCGTGGATGATTTCCCGCGTTTCCTCGACGAATTCGAGACGTTGCTGAACGAAAATGAAATCCTCATGGCCCGCACACAAGGCGTCGGGGTCATGCCGCGAGAACTCGCCATCAATGCCAGCATCACCGGCCCGATGCTCCGCGCGTCCGGCGTGAACTACGACCTCCGCAAGGTGGACAAATACGGCATCTACGACCGCTTCGACTTTCGCGTGCCGCTGGGTGAGCACGGCGACGTTTACGACCGCTACATGATGCGCGTGCTGGAGATGCGCGAGTCGGTGAAGATTCTCCAACAAGCGCTCAAGTCAGTGCCACAAGGCCCGATCATTGATCCGAAAGCCAAACTGCGCGGTTTCCGCCCGAAAGCGGGCGAGGCTTACGGCCGCATCGAAGCGCCGAAGGGCGAACTGGGCTTCTATCTCATCAGCGATGGCGGACCGAACCCATACCGCTACCGCGTGCGCCCGCCGAGCTTAATCAACCTGACGATCCTGGAGGACCTGTGCGTCGGCCACTTCGTGGCGGACGTGGTCGTGATCCTTGGGAGCGTGGACATCGTGATGGGTGAGGTGGATCGCTGAGGCATCAGGCTGCGGCAACAGGTAAGTCGGAGAGCGTCCGACGGACAGATTGGTGATTGCGCAAGAGGGATTATCGGATATCGTTAAGCCGAAAATAAGACCGGTTTGCCCGTGGCCGCGGGATGAAGATCGGCAGCACCGAACGATATGAGCGACACCTCGTCGCCAGACATCAATCCAAAGTACGCGTGGCGTGAGTTGGCGCGGGCGGACGGTCTCAAGCGTCCGGCGGCCGACCGGCTGGCGGATTTCCTGGAGGTTTACGGTCATTACGACGAGGCCACCGCGCGCGAACAGGCCATGCGATGCGTTCAATGCCCCGATCCGCTCTGCGTCACAGGATGTCCGCTGGGCAATCGCATTCCAGAATGGATGGCTTTGACAGCCGAGGGGCATTTCTCCGAGGCGGCTGCCGTGCTGCATTCCCAGACCAACTTGCCCGAAATTACCGCCCGGTTTTGTCCGTCGGACCGGTTATGTGAGGCGTTGTGCATTCTCGACGGAAAAGCCCAACCGATTTCCATCCGGACCATCGAGCAGTTCCTGAACGAGTACGCCTTTGCCCACGGCGAGTCCGAAATGGCAGCCGTGGCCCCCAATGGCTTGACGGTGGCGGTGGTCGGGGCCGGGCCTGGAGGGCTGGCCTGTGCGGATGCGCTGTCGCGGCGGGGTTACGCGATCACGGTGTTTGACTGGCGTCTGGTAGCCGGCGGCCTGCTGGTGAGCGGCACACCCGCCTTTCGGCTGGAGAAATCCATCGTCGAACGCCGCATTGAAATGCTGCGGAAGCACGGCGTCACTTTCCGCCTGGGAGCGAAGTTAGGTGAGGATTTCACTTGTGCCGAACTTCGCGACGACTTCGATGCGATTTATCTGGGATTCGGCGCTCGCAAAGTGCGGGATTTGGATTTGCCGGGGCGCAATCTGGCCGGCGTGGATCAGGCGCTGACGCTGCTGCTTCAGGCGCAGGCTGCTTTGACCGGCGATGGCGGACGGATTCAAGTGTCTGGCAAACGCGTGGTCGTGCTGGGCGGCGGGGACATGGCGATGGACTGCCTGCGCACGGCTTTGCGTTTGGGGGCGCGGGAAGTGGTTTGCGCCTACCGGCGTGACGCGGCAAACCTGCCCGGCGCGCACAGCGAATACGAGAACGCGATTGAGGAAGGGGCACGGTTCATTTTCCAAGCAGCGCCGATGGCAGTGCTTGGCAACGATCTCGGGCAAGTCACGGGTGTTCGGCTGCTCCGGACGGAACTGGGCGGGGCGGGGGCGGGCGGGCGAAGGCCATTCCGCGCGGTGGCCGGCACGGAATTCGACGTGACAACTGACTTCGTGTTTCTGGCGTTGGGGTTTGAGCCGGTTCCGCTGCCCAATGACAGCTTGTTCAGCGCGCTGTCGTTAAATGACAAGAACGGAATTGCCGTGGACGAGAATCAAATGACCAACATTCCGGGCGTCTTCGCAGGCGGCGATGTCGTCCATGGGCCAAGCACAGTGCTCGAAGTGGTGCGGGATGCCCGGCGCGCGGCTCGGGGAATCGAGGCCCACCTCGCGGATCAGCGCGTTACGAGGCCGCGCTTGGCCGCCACGGTTTTGGGCGGGTCGCAATAGATGACGAGGTTTCGTCAATTTCCGGGTGGTTTTCCTGCCTTGGCGATGTTCTACTAGTTTTATTCAGCAAACAACATGCAAGATACTCTAGCCCTCGACCTCATCTACGTAATGGCGTTCTGCCTCGGCGGACTGGTGTTCGCGGTAGGGCCGTTTGTCGTGGTGCATTTGCTGGCGGCGCGCAAGACCCGCGCTTACGCCGACAAGACGGACCAGTTGATCGAGTGCGGCATGGAGCCCATCGGTGACGCGTGGATTCGCTACAGCGCGGTGTATTACTTGTACGCCCTGATCTTCGTGGCGTTTGCGGTGGACGTGCTGTTCCTGATCCCGGTGGCACTGGTTTACGACCGGATTCCCGGGTTCGGAATTCGCGATTTCGTCGAAGTGTTCATCTTCGTCGCCATCCTGTCGCTCGTGATTGTTTACGCTTGGAAGAAAGGCTTGTTTGAATGGAATCGCAAACCCAACTCTCAGTGACCGCATCGGAATGCCAGACGGACTGCTCCGCACTCGTCCGCTTTGCGAAGCTGGACGACCTGCTGGCGTTGGGTCGCGCCAACTCGCTTTGGCCGCTCACGTTCGGCCTCGCCTGCTGCGCCATCGAGATGATGGCGGCGGGGGCGTCGCGCTTTGACCTCTCCCGGTTCGGCGCGGAAGTATTCCGGCCCTCGCCGCGGCAGGCGGACGTGATGATCGTCGCGGGCACGGTCAACAAGAAGATGGCCCAGGCGGTGAAGACGCTTTACGACCAGATGCCCGAGCCCAAATGGGTGATCGCGATGGGCGGTTGCGCCATTTCCGGCGGACCGTTCGTCTTTCCGGGCCAATACGCCGTCGTCGAGGGTGTGGACAAGCTGTTTCCGGTGGACGTGTACGTGCCTGGCTGCCCGCCGCGCCCCGAGGCGCTCATTGAAGGCATTCTGGCGCTGGAAGAGAAGATCACCGGCAAACGGCGCTGGCCAAGGGTGAAGTCGGAATGAGCACGTCGCTCGACGAACTTCAAGCGGCGTTTCTAAAACTGACCGCATCTTCAACCCTGCCGCAAGCCGGCAGCGAAGCTCTGCCCTTGCCCGCCGAAGGTACGGCAGCCGCCACAACGCCCCCACCCTCCCCGGTTCAAATCGTGGACGCGAAGGCGAAAGGCTACCACCTCGACGTCACCGTGACCTCCGACCAGGTCGTTGCGGCGGCGGAAATCGCGAGGCAGCACGGCTTCGGCATGGACACCGTTACCGGCGTGGATTGGATGGCGGCAGGTCAGATGGAGATCGTTTACGACTTCTTTCATCCGGCGAGCGTGCTGCATCTGGTCATTCGCACCCGCGTCCC
This sequence comes from Verrucomicrobiota bacterium, assembly GCA_025457745.1. GTDB lineage: Bacteria > Verrucomicrobiota > Verrucomicrobiia > Limisphaerales > JADLHS01 > JALOTT01. The sequence continues at coordinate 11,743 of JALOTT010000011.1, read as the reverse complement.
GCGCGACAAGCCGGAGTTGCCGACGATTCAAGGTGTCTTCCCCGGCGCGAACTGGCACGAGCGCGAAACGCACGAGTTTTTCGCCATCAAATTCCTTGGCCATCCCAACCTCACGCCGTTGCTGCTGCCTGAGGACGCGGACTTTTACCCGCTGAGAAAGGACTTCGCCGGTGCCGCCTAGCCCAAACCTGATTGCCACGGGCAAGACCGAGAGCGGGCGCGAGACGTTCGTCTTGAACCTCGGCCCGCAGCATCCGGCCACGCACGGCGTGCTCCGGGTGAAGCTCGAGATGGACGGCGAATACGTCATGCGCGCCGAGCCGGTGTGCGGCTACATCCACCGCATGCACGAGAAGATGGGCGAGAACCGCACGTACGCCCAATTCTTGCCGAACACCAGCCGCATTGATTACCTCTCGGCAATGCACTACACGCATGCCTTCGTGGGCGTGGTCGAGCGCGCCGCCGGAATTGAAGTGCCCCCGCGCGCCGAATACATCCGCGTCATCACGTCCGAACTGAACCGCATCTCCAGCCACCTCGTCTGGTTCGGCGCGTTCCTGCTCGACCTCGGCGGGTTCACGCCGCTGCTTTACGCCTTCGACGATCGCGAAAAGATTCTCGACCTGCTCGAAGGCATCACGGGCGCGCGTTTGACCTACTGCTACTACCGGTTCGGCGGCCTTTACAACGACGTGGACGAGGAATTCCTCACCGGCACGCGCGAGTTCGTGAAGTACATGCGGCCGCGGCTCGACATGTATCGGAAGCTCGTTACCGGCAACATCATTTTCAAGAAGCGTCTCGAAGGCATCGGCCCGATCAACACCGACATGTGCCTCCGCTATGGCGCGACCGGCCCGGTCATCCGCGGCTCGGGCGTCCCTTGCGACGTGCGCAAGGTCGAGCCGTATTCGGTCTATCCGGAACTGGATTTCGATATCCCGGTGTTTCCCGAAGCCGACTGCATGGCGCGTTACAACGTGCGCATGGAGGAGATGGAGCAAAGCCTGCGCATCATCGAACAGGCGGTGGCGAAGCTGCCGGAAGGCCCGTTCATCGCGGCGAAAGTGCCGAAGACAGTCAAGCCGCCGGCGGGCGATTACTACTACGCCGTGGAAGCCGCGCGCGGCCGGTTCGCCGTGCGCCTGGTCAGCGACGGCAAGGACATTCCCTATCGTGTCAAACTCCGCACACCGTCGTTTGCAAACCTGACGTTGTATGCCGAGGCGACCCAAGGGATGCTGCTGCCAGACGCGCTGGCCGTGATGGGCAGTCTGGACTTGGTGATTCCTGACATTGACCGATGAAGGCGACTCTCGATTTTGTCAATGGACCAGCTTGGCCGTGGGTTCGGTTGGTGTTGTATCTGGTGGGCATCATGTCGTTCGTGGGGCTTAACGCTGCTTATCTGGTCTGGGTGGAGCGCAAAGGTGCTGCGCGCTTCCAGCGGCGGCCCGGCCCGATGGAAGTCGGCCCGCAGGGATTGCTCCAGCCCATCGCCGACGCGGTCAAGCTGCTGACCAAGCAGGTGCTGGTGCCGCCGACCGGTGATCGCACGCTGTTCCGCCTGGCGCCGGTGTTCGTCATGGCGCCCGGCTTGATGTGTCTGGCGACGATTCCGTTCAGCGAAGCGATTGGGGCGATTGATTTCAACCTCGGCCTGATCATGGTATTCGCGTTCGGTTCGATCAACGTGATGGCGGTCATGCTCGGCGGCTGGGCGTCGCGAAACAAATACGCCATCATCTCCGCGGCGCGCGTCGTCTCGCAAAACGTCGCTTACGAAATCCCGATGCTGCTGGTCGTCATCACCATGTTGATGATCACTGGCACGATGAGCTTGCGCGAGATCGTAGACCAACAGGCCGGCTGTTTCTGGCACTGGAACGCCCTCAACCTCACCGCCAACCCGCTCGCCCCAGTGACGTTTGTGATCTTTTTCACCTGCATGTTGGCGGAAACCAACCGCGCGCCGTTCGACATGGCGGAAGCCGAAAGCGAACTGGTGGCCGGCGCGTTCACGGAATACGCGGGCATGGGCTTCGGCGTCTTCTTCATGGCGGAATACGCCAACATCCTCGTCGGGTGCAGCCTCGCCACGATCCTGTTTTTCGGCGGCTGGCAAAGCCCCATCGGCATCTGGTCCGGCTTGTTCTGGTTTCTGATCAAGCTTTACCTGCTCATCTTCACGGTGGTTTGGATCCGCTGGACGTTTCCGCGCACGCAGTTCTACAAGTTGCTCAATTTGTCCTGGAAGATTCTCATTCCCATTTCGCTGGCCACGCTCGTCCTGACCAGCGTAATGCTCAAACTTTTCAAGCACTCATGATGAAAGCGATCAAAGAACTCTTCACCGGCTTTTGGAGTCTGCTCGTGGGCATGAAGATCACGCTCCAGCAATTCTTCAAGCCCCAGGTCACGGTCCAATACCCGCACCAGTCGCTCAAGATGCCGAAGCGTTTCCGCGGCCACATCATGCTGGTGAAGGATGTGATCACGGGCAAATCCGTGTGCATTGCCTGCAAGTCCTGCGAGAAGGCCTGCCCCAGCGATTGCATCGTGGTGGACGGCCTGAAGCGTGAAGGCGATAAAAAGAAGTCCGTGAGCGATTTCATGCTGGATTTTACGAAGTGCAGCCTGTGCGGTTCGTGCGTCGAAGTCTGCCCGGTGGACGCCCTGGCGTTCTCGCGGGATTACAACCTCGCCAGTACCAGCAAGGAGCAGTTCTATCAGATTGACCTCTACAAACGCGTGACGGAGGGGCAGCCGCAATGAAAGAGTTTCCGGGAAGCGAATACGCGATTGGGTTTGTCTTCGGCGTTGCCGTGCTGGCGACGATCGCGGGAGCGCTGCTCGCCGTGCTGACGACCCGCATCATCCGCAGCGTTTGCGGGCTGGCGCTCTGCTGCTTCGGGCTGGCCGGCCTTTACTATTTCCTCCACAGCCCGTTCCTGACGCTGATGGAAATCCTGATTTACGTCGGCGCGATTTGCGTGACGATCATCTTCGCCGTCATGCTCGCCGAACCGGACGAAGCACCTACGACCGAGACGCGGCGCGGCGCGCTGGGTTGGGGCGGGCTGTCCCTGCTGATCAGCGGCGCGGCGTTCTGGGGCATCGCGAAACTTGGTTTGAACCACAAGTGGCCCGTGCCCGGCGCGCAGGTGAACGACGGCTCGGTGAAGGCCATCGGCGTCTCGCTGCTCACGACCTACAGCCTCGCCTTTGAAGTCATCTCGCTGGTATTGCTCGTCGCCATCCTAGGCGCGCTGGTGATCGCCCGCTACGGGAGGACCAAGCCATGAGTTTCGACTACCGCAACCCGGACATCTACCTCGTGCTCGCGGCTTTTCTGTTCGCCACCGGCATTTACGGCCTGGTGCGCCGCCGCACGCTCATCGGCATGTTGATCTCGGCCGAACTGATCTTCTCCGCCGCGTCGTTGAATTTCATGGCGGTGAACCGGTTCTTCGCCGCTGATCCGGCCGCGGGCCAGATTTTCGTGCTGTTCATCATGGCGCTGGCCGCCGCCGATGTCTCCATCGCCTTGAGCATCATCATCGCCGTCTATCGCAATTACCGCTCCATCGGGTCGAAGGACCTCTCCGAGTTAAACGGGTAACCCATGGACATCGTTCACGACAATCGCCTGCTCCTCGCCATCCTCGCGCCCCTAATCGGCGCGGGGCTGATCATGGCCACCGGCAAGCGCCCGAATGTCCGGGAGGCCTGCTCGCTCATCGCTGCCGTGACGATGTTTGGTATCGTCGCCTCGCTGATCCCGCTGGTGCAGGCAGGCAAGACAGTTCACTTCACGGTGTTCAACTTGCTGCCGGACCTCGACGCGAACCACAAGGCTTTGACCATCGCGCTGAGGGCCGACCCGCTCTCCATGATCTTCGCCGTCGCGGCGTCGTTCCTGTGGATTCTCACCGTGTTTTACTCGGCGGGCTACATGCGCGGCCTGGACGAGCACGCCCAAACGCGCTTCAGCACCTGCTTCGCGCTGGCGTTGTTCGGCGCGATCGGCTGCGCGTTCGCCGACAACCTGCTCACGCTTTACCTGTTTTACGAAATCGTCAGCGTCACGACCTATCCGCTGGTGGCGCATCACCAGGACGACGAAGGTTACGAAGGCGGGAAGAAGTATCTCGTCTATCTCACCACGACCGCCAAGGGACTGATCCTCCCTGCAATGGTGATGCTCTACGTCGTCTCAGGCACGCTCGATTTCGCGCACGATGTCCACACCGGCATCATCCCGCCAGACGTGCATCGCGGCATCGTCACGGCGCTTTACGTCTGTTGCATCCTGGGCTTTGCCAAGAACGGCATCATGCCGCTGCACCACTGGCTGCCGGGCGCGATGGTCGCCCCAACGCCCGTCAGCGCGCTGCTCCACGCGGTCGCCGTCGTCAAGGTCGGCGTCTTCTCGACCGTGCGCGTGATGCTCTACGTCTTCGGCGTGGACCGCATGCACGAGCTCAACCTCGGCCTGCCCACGGCCTACTTCGTGTCGTTCACGATCCTCACCGCCTCGATCATCGCGTTGAGCAAGGACAACCTGAAGCTCCGGCTCGCCTATTCGACGGTTAGCCAGCTTTCCTACGTCATCCTCGGCGTGGCGCTGCTCACGCCGCAAGGCGTGGAGGGCGGCCTGGTTCACATTGCCAACCACGCGTTCTCGAAGATCACGCTGTTCTTCTGCGCCGGCGCGATTTACGTCGCGACGCACAAGAAAAACATCTCCGAAATGAGCGGCCTCGGACGCGTAATGCCGTTCTCCTTCGGCGCGTTCGCCATCGCCTCGCTGAGCATGATCGGTGCGCCGCCGGTCGCGGGGTTTGTTTCCAAGTGGTATCTGCTGCTGGGCGCGCTGGACGCCGGCTCGATGCTCATCATCGGCGTGCTGATCACCAGCACGATCCTGAACGCGGCCTATTTCGCGCCGGTGGTTTATCAAGCCTTCTTCGGCAAGCAGTCCGAGGCGGATGTTCACCACAAATACACGGAAGCGCATCCGGCGATGGTCGTTCCGCTGTGCCTGACGGCGGCGATCTCGGTGGCGCTCGGTTTCTACCCTGACTTTTTCATGAACTTCGCCAAAGCCCTGTTCCCTGCGTCATGAAACTCGTCCAGCTCATCGAATTCCTGCGCCAGCGGCTCAAGACCGTCATCTGGATTTCCTATGCGCTGCTGGCGGTGCTCGTCGTGATTGATGCGCTGCCGTTCTTGGTGGACAAGGAACACGCGCACACGTCGGCGGAACACCTCCCCGGATTCTGGTCGGTCTTCGGGTTCATCGCTTGCACGCTGATCATCTTTTTGTCGAAGTGGTTTGGCCACGCCGGCATCATGCAACGGGAGGATTACTACGATGAGTAGCCCCTTCTGGATTCATCCGGCGCTGATCTTCTTCGTTGGCGCGGCGCTGCTGCCACTCGTGCCCCAACGCCTGCGCAAAGGCTGGTTGCTGCTCGTGCCATCGCTCGTCTTCGCGCGAACGCTGTTCCTGACTTCCGGCACGTTTGGGCAAATTCATTTCCTCGATTGGACGCTCACGTTCGGTCGCGTGGACAAGCTCAGCCTCGTGTTTGGCTACATCATGAGTTTGATGGCCGTGATCGGCACGCTCTACGGCCTCCACGTCAAGCGCGCGGGCGAACACATCGCGGCGTGGATTTACGTGGGCGGATCAATTGGCGCGATCTATGCCGGCGATTTGCTGACGTTGTTCGTGTTCTGGGAACTGATGGCGCTCTCGTCGGTGTTCCTGATCTGGTTTCGCGGACGGCCCGAATCGCTGTGGGCCGGCTACCGCTACCTGCTGGTTCACATGGCGGGCGGCGTGGCGTTGCTCGCGGGCATCCTGCTGCATTACCAGGCGACGCACAGCCTGGAGTTCGTGGCGTTCGACGTGCAGCAACCGACACTCGCAACCTATCTGATCATGGTCGGGTTCATCCTCAACGCTGCCGTGCCGCCGCTGCACGCCTGGCTGCCGGATGCCTACGGCGAAGCGACGTTCAACGGCTCGGTCTTCATGTGCGCCTTCACGACGAAGACGGCCGTCTATGCGCTCCTGCGCGGCCTGCCGGGCATGGAAATCCTCATCCCGCTGGGCGTGATCATGGCGCTCTACGGCGTCGTCTATGCCGTGCTCGAAAACGACAGCCGCCGCCTGCTCGCCTACCACATTGTCTCGCAGGTCGGCTACATGGTGGCCGGAGTTGGTCTCGCGGATCTCAGCACGCCTTTCGGCCGCCTCGCCTTCAACGGCGCTTGTGCCCACGCCTTCGCCCACATCCTCTACAAGGGGCTGCTCTTCATGGGCTGCGGCACGGTGTTGCACATGACGGGCGAAAGCCGGTTCACCAAGCTCGGCGGGCTTTACTCGAAGATGCCGTGGACGTTCCTGTTCACGCTCATCGGCGGGCTTTCGATCTCGGCGTTCCCGCTCTTCAGCGGTTTCATCAGCAAGTCCATGATCGTCGCCGCCGGTTTCGAGAGCCACAAACTCTGGGTCGGCTTCGGTCTGATGCTGGCGTCGGCGGGCACGTTCCTCCACACGGGATTGAAAGTGCCGTACTTCATCTGGTTCGGGAAAAACAACTGCTCGAAGGAAGCCTGGGATCGCGCCAAAGACCCGGGTTGGAACATGAATGCCGCGATGATCGTCGCGTCCGTGCTTTGCGTCTTCATCGGCTGCTACACGCCTTACCTCTACCAAATGCTCCCCTTCCCGGTGGACTATCAGCCTTACACGGCTTACCACATTTCCGAGACGATGCAGGTGTTGCTGTTCACGGCGCTGGGCTTCTTCATCTTCCTCAAGAAACTCGTGCCCGAACCGACCGTCAGCCTCGACACCGACTGGTTTTACCGGATGGGCGGACGGGCGTTCCTGTGGCTCGCGCGCACGAAGGTCCAGGTCGTGGACAACGTCGTGGGCGAAATCTACCGGCTCGGCGGACTGCTGCCGCTGAAAACGACCGCGTTTCTGGTGGGCTTGTTCGACAACTGCGTCATTGACGGCATCGTGGACGGCGTGGCCGCCGGCGTCCGCGGCGTGGGCAACCGGCTGCGCGCGGCCCAGCGCGGCGCGCTTCAGGAAAGCCTGACGCTCGCCTTCGCCGCCGTCGTGATCCTGGTGCTCGCCTTCATCTTCCTTTTCTAAGCCTGCGCGATGAATCTTCCTTCCAATCCTGAAACGTTTCCGTTCCTGAGCGTGCTGATCTTCGCGCCGCTCGGCGCGGCGGTGATCGCGGCACTGCTGCGGAGCGAACGGGCGTTGCGCTGGTGGACGCTGATCTTCACGCTCGGCGCGGCGGGATTCTCGCTGCCGCTTTACTGGAAGTTTCCGTTGAACACCCATGAGTTCCAGTTCGTGGAGCACGCGAGCTGGATTTCCAAGCTCGCCGTCAACTACACCGTGGGCGTGGACGGTATCAGCCTTCTGCTGCTGCTTTTGACGACGATCATCATGCCGCTGTGCGTCCTCTGCTCGTGGACTTACATCAAGACCCGCGTCAAGGAATTCATGATCTGCCTCCTGATCATGGAAAGCGCGATGATCGGCGTGTTCTCGGCGCTGGACTTCGTGCTCTTCTTCGTCTTCTGGGAGGCGATGCTCATCCCGATGGCGCTGCTCATCGGCGTCTGGGGCGGGCCGCGCAAGGTCTATGCCGCGCTGAAGTTCTTCGTTTACACGATGGCCGGCTCGGTGTTCCTGCTGGTCGCCATCATCGCGCTGTATATCAAGACCGGCAGCTTCTATATTCCGAAGGCGATGGAGCAAGGCTTCAGCCTGAACTTCCAATGCTGGATCTTCCTCGCGTTCGCGATCTCGTTCGCCATCAAAGTCCCGATGTTTCCGTTCCACACGTGGCTGCCCGCCGCGCACGTGGAAGCGCCCACCGCCGGTAGCGTGCTGCTCGCGAGCATCCTGCTGAAGATGGGCACTTACGGTTTCCTTCGCTTTTGCCTCCCGATCACGCCGGACGCAACGCATTACTTCCTGCCGTGGATGCTCGGACTGTCGGTGGTGGCCATCGTTTATGGCGGCTTTGCGGCGCTGGCCCAGAACGATCTGAAGAAGCTCGTCGCCTATTCGAGCGTCGGCCACATGGGTTTCGCCACGCTCGGCATCTTCGTTCTGAACAAGTCTGGCATCGAAGGCGCGTTGCTGGTGATGATCAACCACGGCGTCACGACCGGCGCGCTGTTCATCGCCGTCGGCATCATCTACGAACGCCTGCACACGCGCGAACTCGACAAGGCGGCCGGCCTCGGCAAATACATGCCCATCTTCGCCGGTCTGTTCGGCGTGTTCGCCTTGTCCTCGCTGGCGTTCCCCGGCACGAACAGCTTCATCGGCGAATTCCTGGTCCTAGTCGGCGGCTTCGGCTGGGCAAAGGATCTCGGACAACCCTGGGCGATTACGCTCATGATCCTGGTCGTGCCCGGCGTGGTGCTGGCCGCCGCCTACAACCTGCGCATGCTCCAGCGCGTCGCCTACGGCGGCACGCGGAATCCCGATCACTCCGCGTTGAAAGATCTGGGCCTGCGTGAAATCCTGACGCTCGCGCCACTGCTGGTCTTCGTTCTCTGGATCGGCCTCAATCCGCAACCGTTCACCCGCGTGCTGCACGCGAGCGTGGACAATCTGCTGAAACAGGTGGAGCGATCCGCCGTTCAAGTCGTGCAAACGGAAGTTCCCTCGGTCGCCTTGACGGCGGAAATCCGAAACTTGAATCCCGAAGCCCGAAACAAATCCGAATGACCGAAAACCGAAAAGTCAGAACAGCGGCGTGCGATTGCGTTGACCGAATCTCGGCCCATTCGGGTCTGGATGGTTTTGTGATTCGGACTTCGAGTTTCATTCGGATTTCGGATTTCGCACTTCGGATTTCTTGATTATGGCCTTCCTTCCCGAATTGATTCTGTCGGCTGGAGCGCTGGTGCTGTTCATCCTCACGCTGGGCAACGACGGCCTGCGCAACGCGCGACGAGTCGTGATCGCCACCGCCGTCGCAATGATCGTGACCTGCGTCCTCACCTTGAGCCAGCAGGCCATCCTGTTCGACGGCGCGTATCGCGTGGACGCCTTTTCGCAATGGCTGAAGCTCGTCTTCGCCATCGGCTACCTGCTCATCGTTCTGCTCAGCGGCGATCTTCCCGACATCCGCAGCGACGTGAAGCCTGAGTATTTCCTATTTCTCACCCTGGGAGTCACTGGTTTGACGTTGATGGTCAGCAGCATTGACCTGATTACGCTGGTGATTTCGCTCGAACTCTCGTCGTTCCCGCTTTACGTGCTGGTGGCAATGCGGCGCGAGCGCGAAGGCCAGCGGGTGCAGATGGAATCCGCCATCAAGTACATCGTCTTCGGCATCACCGCCACCGGCGTCATGCTCTTTGGAATGAGCTACCTGTTCGGCCTGACCGGCACGACCTCGCTGCCGACGATGATGACCCGCCTGCAACCGGTAATCCATACGCCCCTCGCCATTGTCGGGCTGGCGCTGACGTTCGCCGGCCTGCTCTACAAGCTGGCCGTGTTTCCATTTCATTTCTGGACGCCGGATGTTTACCAAGGCGCGTCGAACGAAACCACCAGCCTGGTAGCGTCGCTGCCAAAAGTCGGCGCGGTCGCCGTGCTGGTGCGCTTCGTCTCGCTCGCCACGCCGGAACACCAGACCATCGCCTTGCTGCTGACCTGCCTCGCTGTGGCCTCGATGTTTTACGGCAACCTGATCGCCCTGATGCAAAAGGACCTCAAGCGCCTGCTGGGGTTCTCCGGCATCGCGCACGCCGGCTACGCGCTGATCGGTTTCGTGACGCTCGACCAGGCGGGCTACACGGCGGCGCTCTTCTACATCGTCAGCTACCTGTTCATGGTCCTCGCCTGCTTCATCGTGGTGTGCAAAGTCTCGCCGGACGGAACAAACGTCAGCCTCGCCGACCTCGCGGGCCTGCACCGCCGCTCGCCGCTGCTCGCCGTGACGTTGCTGGCGGGCGTGTTTGCGTTGGCGGGCGTGCCGCCGTTTGCCGGCTTCGTCGGAAAATTCGCACTGCTGAAGGCCGCGCTCGCGAAAGGCCACCTGGCGTTGGTTGTTCTCGCCGTGATCAACAGCGCCATTGCCATCTACTACTATCTCGTCATTGTCCGCGAAGCCTGCTTCCGCGATCCGACGGGCCAGCCGAGCATCGTCCTCAACGCGACGACCCGCGCCGTGTGCGTCCTGCTCGTCGTCGGCATCCTCGCCCTCGGCGTCGCGCCCTCTTGGTTTCTCAACGTCCTGTCCACGGCTGTCGCGAGCATGAACACGCCCCTTTTGACAACTCCCGTTGTCTTCACCGGCGACGCCTTGCATTGATCGGTTCTTTGTCGGCTGGATTTGGCCGGTAACTCTGCTAATCTTGCCACGTGCTCGGCAATGGCATCTTCAAAGGCTTGGCCATCACTGCCAGGAATTTTCTCGGCAGCTACGTGGAGTCTGACCGTTTGATCACTGTCGAGTATCCGGAAGAACGGATCCCCGGCGCGGAAAACGCCCGCTCCTTTCCCTTCCTCGTTTATGACGGCAACGAACCGGATCAGGGCCTCCGCTGCGTCGCCTGCAAGATCTGCGAGGTCGAATGCCCGCCTCAGTGCATCTTCATCGTCAAGGACAAAGCCAGGAAGCCCGATTATCTCGGCAAGCTGCAAAACCAACCCGGCGTTTTCGACATTGACCTTTCCGTGTGCATGAGCTGCCAGATCTGCGTGGAGGTTTGTCCGTTCGACGCGATCAAGATGGACACGGATTTTGAACTGAGCACGACCGACCGCTTCGGGGAGTTGTTGCTCCATAAAGAGCAACTCGCAAAGCCGAACGCCTACTTCCAAAGTATTCACCCCACCGACGCCGCGGCGGTGGATGCCGGCTTCGCTGCCGCGAAAGCCAGGGCCGAAGTCAAGGCCAGAGCGGACGCAGCCGCGGAGGTAAGAAAAGCGGCTGCGGTCGCCGCGCCGCCCCCACAACCGGCAACCGATCATGGCTGATTCACTGGACCAGATTTTTGTTTCGCTCAAGCACTGGCTGGTGGCGTTGCTGCCGCCGGGAGCGCAGCCGGTGACGGCTGCGGTGATTTCCGTTGCCGCCATCTTGTTTGTTTTCGCCACGTTGTTCGCCATCACGACGGTGTTCGAGCGAAAAGGATTGGCCCGCATCCAGAATCGTTACGGCCCAAATCGCGTCGGCATTCCCTTTACGAACATCAGCCTGTTCGGTTTCGGCCAGCCCATCGCCGACGGCATCAAGGCGCTCATCAAGGAGGACCTCGTGCCGCGCGCCGCTGACCAGGTCGTTCACTACCTCGCCCCCATCGCGATGCTCGTGCCGCTTACCCTCACGCTGGCGGTGCTGCCCTGTGGTCGCAACATGACCGCGCTAGATATGGATGCGGGGTTGCTCTATTTCTTCGCCGTCGGCGCAGGAGCGGAACTCGCCGTGTTCATGGCCGGCTGGTCGAGCCGCAACAAATATTCTCTCTTCGGTGCCATGCGCGCCATCGCCCAAATGGTCAGCTACGAAGTGCCGCTTATTCTTTCGACGGTGACGGTTGTGATGATCGTCGGTTCGCTCTCGCCGGTGAAAATTGTCGAAGCACAGGCTGGCTACGGCGGTTGGCTGCCGGACTGGTTCGTGTTCACGCCGTGGGGGCTGGCGGGTTTCCTCATCTTTATCACGGCCGC
>JALOTT010000212.1 GCA_025457745.1 Verrucomicrobiota bacterium | reverse complement strand
ATCTTCGTCTTTGCTCTTGCGATACCACACCGGAATCCGATGCCCCCACCAAAGCTGGCGGCTGATGCACCAGTCCTGAATGTTCGTCAGCCAGTGATCATAAACCTTCGCCCACCGCTGCGGATGGAAATGCATCTTCCCGGAGCGCCGATCTCCTGATCGGCACGAACCCGCCGCGTCGCCCGACGAGCCGATCGGGAGATCGGCGCTCCCAACCTGCTCCACGCACGCCTTGGATTCCGGCACGGCGGGATACTTCAAAAACCATTGCTCGCTCAAGCGCGGTTCGATGGGCACATCCGCGCGCTGGCTGAAACCGACGTTGTTCTCATAAGGCTTTTCTTCCACGAGCGCGCCAAGCTCGGTCAGCTTTTCCACCGCGATTTTGCGCGCTTTGAACCGATCCAGCCCTTTCAAGTCCGCGCCCGCGAGATCGTTCATCGTGGCGTTGGGATTCATGATGTCGAGCAACGGCAGCTTGTGCCGCTGGCCGATGTCGAAGTCCGCCTTGTCGTGCGCGGGTGTCACCTTGAGCACGCCGGTGCCGAACTCGAAGTCCACGTGCTCGTCGCCGATGATCGGGATGAGCTTCTGCTCGCGCGGCAATTCGGGCGGCAACGGTCGCACGATGTGTTTGCCAATGAGATGCGCGTAACGCGGGTCTTTCGGGTTCACGGCCACGGCGGTGTCGCCGGGAATGGTTTCGGGCCGTGTGGTGGCGATGGTAAGCCATGTGCCGGTGAGTTTGATTTCCGAACCTGCAGGCGGGACGCCCGCAGGGACGGTGGCAGGCGGGGACGCCTGCCCCACTACCGCCAGTTCTGCCACCTGAACTTTGAAGTGATACATGAAACCTTTCTGCGGTTTCATTTCCACTTCCTCGTCGGACAGCGCGGTTTGGGTGGCGGGACACCAGTTCACCATGCGCTTGCCGCGATAGATGAAGCCCTGCTTGTAAAGCTCGACGAAGACCTTCTGCACGCAGCGCGAGTAATCCGCGTCCATCGTGAATCGTTCGCGCGTCCAATCGCACGAGCACCCGAGTTTCTTGAGCTGCTGGATGATGATGCCGCCGTGCTTTTCCTTCCACTGCCAGACGCGTTCGAGGAATTTCTCGCGTCCGAGATCGTGTTTGGTCAGGCGCTCTTCCTTCTTCAGCGCCTTTTCCACCTGCACCTGCGTGGCGATGCCCGCGTGGTCCGTGCCCGGCAGCCAGAGGACTTCCTTGCCGTCCATGCGCGCCTTGCGACTGAGGATGTCCTGGATGGTGTTGTTGAGCACGTGCCCCATGTGCAACATGCCGGTGACGTTCGGCGGCGGAATGACGATGGAATACGCCGGGCGCTTGTCGCTCACGCGCGCCGGATCGGCGGTGAAGCAACCTTGCTTTAGCCAGAAGGCATACCATTTGTCCTCGACGGACTGCGGTTCGTAGGCTTTGGAGATTTCAGACATTGCTCAATTAAAGTCGGCCCGTGATTAAACAGGTTTTCCCCTGGGAAGCGAGTCGGAAAGTGATCTGCGCAACCCGATCCGTACGATCAAGATTTCGCGGCAGGTGTCGCCGTGGCGGCCTCGACGTGCTTGCTCAGAATCGTCTTCAACTCTTTCTTGCTGCGCACGCCAACAATCTGCTCCACTACTTTGCCGTCCTTGAATATCAGCAGCGCCGGGATGGCGGAAATGCCGTATTTCTGCGCGAGCGTTGATTCCTTGTCCACATTCACTTTGCCGACCTTGGCTTTCCCATCGAAGTCGGCGGCAAGCTCCGCGACGGCTGGCGCGATCATCTTGCATGGGCCACACCACGACGCCCAGAAATCCACGAGCACGGGCTGAGATGAGGAAAGCACCTCGGCCTGAAAATTATCCTTGGTGAGGGTTACAATATATTTCTCGCTCGCAGTAGAGTTGGAACTCGTTCCAAGCCTGTCGCAGCCGGCAGCGAGGCAAAGAATCGCAAGCCCAAGCATCGCAATAGCACCAGCATTACCGGAAGAGCGTCGGATTAATTTCATGCAACATTCTAGGCCATTTCGGGCAAATGAAAACGGGTTTTGTTTCCAACCGTCGGCGCGACTGAGCGGCGAGCGCGCAAATGCGACTGGGTTAGTGTTTCAACAGCGCATACTCCATGCTGTCCACCAGCGCCTGCAAGCTGGCTTCGATGATGTTCTCGCTCACGCCGACCGTGCCCCACTCGCGTTTGCCGTCGGTGGACTGGATCAGCACGCGGGTCTTGGCCGCCGTGCCGGTGGCGGTGTCAAGGATGCGCACCTTGTAGTCGGTGAGAGAAACTTTTTTGAGCTTCGGAAACGACTTCACCAGCGCGGAACGCAACGCGCCATCGAGCGCGTTCACCGGGCCGTCCCCCTCCGCGACCTCGTGATGAACCTGTTTGCCGACGCGGACCCGCACGGTGGCTTCGCAAACGGATTCCTTCGCGTCGCGACGCATGGAAACATGGTACGTCTCCACCGTAAACCGCAGTTCCGGGTTGTGATCGAGAATGCCGCGAATGAGCAAGGCGATGGAAGCCTCGGCGGCTTCGTATTCGTAACCTGCGTGCTCGCGCTGTTTGACCGTGGCCAGGATGTCCTTGAGTTCAGGCGTGTCGTTCGTGAGCTTGAAGCCCAGTTCCCGCGCCTTCATCACGATGTTGCTGCGCCCGGCAAGGTCGCTGATGAGCACATTGCGCGCGTTGCCGACGCGCGACGGGTCAACGTGCTCGTAGCTCGCCGCAAGTTTTTGCACGGCGTTGACATGCGTGCCGCCTTTGTGCGCGAACGCGGCCGAACCAACCCACGGCAGGCGCGGGTTGTGACGCAGGTTCGCGATCTCATCCACGAATTGGGAAAGCTCCTTCAGCTTGGCCAGCGAACTGGCAGGCACGCAGGATTGCTTCAGCTTCAACGTCACACACGGGATGACGCTGGTGAGGTTGCAATTACCCGTGCGCTCGCCGTAGCCGTTGATCGTGCCTTGCACGTGCGTTGCGCCGGCTTCGAGCGCGGCCAGCGCGTTCGCCACGCCCACGCCGATGTCGTCGTGCGTGTGGATGCCCACGCGGCAATTCAAGTTTCCGACCGCGACTTTCGTGATCGCCGCAACCTTGCCGGGCAAGCAACCGCCATTTGTATCGCACAACACGACGAAATCTGCGCCCGCCTTTTCCGCCGCCTGCCAGGTGGCGAGGGCGTAGTCGGGGTCGAGCTGGTAGCCGTCGAAGCAATGCTCCGCGTCGTAGATGACGAACTTGCCGTGATCTTTCAGGAAGCGCACGGTGTCGCCGATCATGGCGAGATTTTCGTCCGGCGAACAACGCAAGACCTCCTTCACGTGCAGCATCGAAGTCTTGCCGTAGATGGTGACGACGGGCGTGCCGGCATCAATGAGCAGCCTGACTTGTTCGTCCTTTTCGACCGCCACGCCTTTTTTGCGCGTTGAACCGAACGCCGCGAGTCGCGCGTTCTTAAACTTCCGCTTCTTCGTCTGCGCAAAGAACTCGATGTCCTTGGGATTGCTGCCCGGCCAGCCGCCTTCGATGTAATGCACCCCGAACACATCGAGCTTCTCGGCGATGCGGAGTTTGTCCGCCACCGAAAAGTTGATGCCTTCGCCCTGACAGCCATCGCGCAGGGTCGTATCGTAGATTTCCACGTCGGGTTTCATGCCTGGTCCGCTTTCACGGGAGGGGATTATCTACGACAAAGGAGCAGCCTTGCAAAGCCCAAACCCACGCGTGCGTCTTGAAGCGCGCATCCCAGTATATTGCAAGCTGGAAAATGGCAGGTTGGCTGGAATTCAAGGTCGGCGGGTCATTGGACGATTCTCCCTCACCCCGGCCCTCTCCCGCTGGGAGAGGGAGTCCGGCCGCCGGCGCGGTGAAAGGCGGTGGGCCGTCGGTTTATCAGCGGCATCCGAAGCGATTCCCTCTCCCAGCGGGAGAGTCCCTCTCCCAGCGGGAGAGGGTGAGGGTGAGGGAGAGTTTCACTGCATTGATCGCGGGCCGGGAGTCGTTTGGGCGTCATGCAAGAAACTGGGCTGCGCCTCGTCTTGAATCCGCCGCGGGAGAAAAATGAATCGGTCGCGATTTTCGTTGCAAATTGCCGGGGTGCGCAAAGACTTCAAGCGTGAATGAGTTGATGTCAGTGGTTGGTTTCTGTCTCCAACGGCCCTTTTCAAGCTGGCCCATCGCCTGCCGGACGGCATTGGCTTCGTGAAAACCCTGCACGCATATCTGACCCGTCAGGTCGTCACCTCGCTGGTGATGACCGTGGTCGTCTTCACCTTTGTGTTGCTGATCGGCAACGTGCTCAAGGAAATCCTCACCCTGCTCGTCAATCGCCAGGCCTCCATGGGCGTCGTGTTCGAGGCCGTCGGGCTGCTCATCCCCTTTGTCTGGGTCTTCGCTCTGCCGATGGCGATGCTCACGGCCACGCTGCTGGTGTTTGGACGCTTCAGCGCGGATCAGGAATTCACCGCCGTCCGCGCCAGCGGCGTCAGTCTGCTCTCGCTCATCACGCCAATTTTGCTGTTGAGCTTGCTGCTCTGCGGCCTCAGCGCGGTGGTGAATCTGGAAATCGCCCCGCGTTGCCGGGTGGCGTACAACGACCTGATCTTCAAGGCCAGAATCGAGTTGGCGGCCGCGCAACTGCCCGAAGGCCGGTTCATCACGGATTCGCGCGGCTACACGTTTTTCGCGGCCAAAAACCGGAAACACAACCTTCAGGACGTGATCGTTTTCAAGGATGATGGAACGAACGGGAGCACGATGTTTCGCGCTCCCCGCGGGCGGCTTCACGTGGATGCCACGAATCGTCAGGCCTTCATCGAGCTTTTCGACGTGAAACTCCTTACGTCGGTCAATGGGAACTATCATTCGAGCACAGCGAAGGCCTATGGCATTGATCTGCTCAATGAAAATTCCAAATCGCAGAAAAAGCCGGGCATTACCGATCTGACCTTTGCTCAACTCCAGAACGAGATACGCGAACTCGAAGCCCGGGTGCATCTGCCCGCGCCCCTCCCGAAGCTCTCCGCCGAACAACTGCGCAGTCAGAAGCGCGACTTTGAAAAGCAGCGCAGCGATCTCACGTCGCCGTTGCGGGTGCAGATTCACCGGCAGGTGGCGTTTTCGTTCGCGTGCTTCGGGTTCACGCTCATCGGCATTCCGCTCGGCATCCGCGTGCATCGGCGCGAGACGAACGTCAGCTTCTTCATCGCTTTGGTGCTGGTGCTGATCTACTACGGCTTCATCATGGCCGGCCAGTCGCTCGCCACGCGCCCGGAGTACGCGCCGCACCTCATCGTCTGGCTGCCCAATTTTATTTTCCAGGCCGTCGGCGCCGTCCTGCTCTGGCGGGCAAATCGTGGCATGTAGCGGAAAGAAACTGTTTGAAAACCCGCCGGGTGAGGGCACCCGGCCTACAAGAAACCGCTGGAATTGCCACACCTTGCAGGCCGGGTACCCTCACCCGGCGTCCCGATCTGGTATCATGATGTGATACTAACTTCCAATAACTAACGGTGGAATTGGCGGCGCCGGGTAGGGCGCGTCACTCCGTGCGCGCCGGGGTGCGTCTTGCAACGAGCGGCGCGCCCGGAGTGACGCGCCCTACCTAAAATACCGATCTTCAGACGTAAATGGTGTGAATTGCTGAAAATTGGTGGTTGCTAATGGGAACGGGGTGGTGATACAGAGAACTTGATGGTTTAGTTGATTGTTAAGGAAACCCATGAAACGAACCTTGTTCCTTCTGGCGTTATTCGGCTTCCCGCCTTTCATTCAAGCCGCCACGTTCACGGTCACGACCGCTGCGGATTCTGGCGTTGGCTCGTTGCGTCAGGCAATCGAGGATGCGAACGCCACGCCAAGTGAGGATATCATTGACTTTTCGGTCGCTGGCACAATCACGCTCGGCTCTGCGCTGCCAGCAATCACTGAGAGCGTGGCGATTACGGGGCCGGGGACAAATCTGCTGACGATCAGCGGGAACAACTCTATGCAGGTGTTCACAGTGAACGCCGAAACGACCAACGCGACGATTTCCGGTCTGACCATTGCCAACGGCAAGGCCACGGGTTACGCCAACGGCGCGGGAATAGCCAATGCTGGAACGCTGACCATTCAGAATTGCGCACTGGTTAACAACACGAACGTCGGCGGCTGGGGCGGGGCAGTGTTCAACTCAGGACATTTGGCAATTCTCAATTCAACTTTTTCAGGAAACCAAGTTGTCGGCGGTGCCGGTCAAAGCGGTTATTGCATGGGGAACGGTTGCTGCGGTGGCACCACCTACGGTGCAATGGCCGGAGGAGGCGGCGGAGCTGGAATGGGAGGCGCTCTTTTCACTGCGTCGGGCACGGTGAGCCTCGTCGGTTGTAGTCTCACGGCCAACAGCGCGATCGGCGGTAAAGGAGGAGACTATTATGAGTCTTATTCTGGTGGCTGCGGGTATGGCGGCGGCATTAACGGCGGCACCAGAGATCAGTACGGTCGAGGTCAAAACGGCGGTTTTGGTGGTGGCGGTGGTGGTGGGCAAATTTCATGCGGGAATGGAGGCTTCGGTGGTGGTGGCGGCGCCTGCACCGGTGGACTTGGTGGTGGAGGGGGTTTGGCAGGCGGCTCTGGTGGATACAACGGGGGCTCCGGTGGTGGAGGTGGTGGAGGGTTCGGCGGTGCAATCTTTGTGGATAGCGGGACGGCGACGATTGTGAATTGCACATTTGCGAGCAACCAAGTGGGCGGTGGTTCACGAGGAAACGGTGGTGGCGGCGTTCCTTCAACTGCCGGGAGCGGCCTTGGCCGAC
>JALOTT010000211.1 GCA_025457745.1 Verrucomicrobiota bacterium | reverse complement strand
TCCGTTTCCAGCAGGGCCGTCAGCTTGGCGATCTTCGCCTGATGCCCGGGCTTGTCTGCCAGGTTTATCAACTCGTGTGGATCCGCGCTGAGGTCGAAAAGTTGGGTCCGGTCCACCAGTGGATAGCGGATGAGTTTCCAGCGGTCGTCACGGATGGCGCGCTGGCAGTTTCGGTAGGCGGTGTAGAGCACGTCGCGGACTTTGGTTTGCTTGCCGGTCAGGATCGGGACAAGGCTTTGGCCCTCGACGCCGGCTGGAACTTTCGCACCGGCGAATTCAGCGAAAGTTGGAAACAAGTCCATCAGGTAAACAAACGCCTCGCTCCTGCCCTTCGGAATGCCAGGACCCGCAATCACGAGCGGGACGTGCATGCCGCCGCATTCGTAAAGGTTTTGTTTGCCGAAAAGCCCGTGCTCGCCGAGCGAGAGGCCGTTGTCGCCGCTGAAGATGATGATCGTGTTGTCCCACTGGCCGCTGGCTTTCAACTCGGCGAAGATGCGTCCGATGTGATGATCAAGGCCGGTGATGCAGGAATAATAATCGGCGTTCTGTTGTTTCGTGTCCGCAGGCGTGCGTGGCCAGGGCGCCAGCTTTTCATCGCGCACGGTCATCTCGCCGTTGTCAAAAGGATGCTGCGGCATGAAGGCGGGCGAGAGCGGGATTTTGGCGGGATCGTAAAGCTGGTGAAACTGCGGCTCGGCCGAACGCGGGTCGTGCGGGACGGGCGGCGCGAGGTAGATGTAAAATGGCCGGGGCTCATGGCCTACCGCGCGCGACTTGAGAAACGCGATCGTGCGGTCGGCCAGCCGCTGGCTGCAATGCGCGCGGTCATCCGCCGGAGTGTTGCCGATGGCATCATCAACGATGCTGGTTTGAAACTCCGCCAGTCCGGCGGGGAAGCCATTGCGATACTTGCCCATGTGCCAGGTCTGATAGCCCGCCGCAGCGATGACTCGCGGCAGAAAAGTCGCGGGGCCGGCGGCATTCTGCGCTGCGCCCGGCGCTCCGGGGATACGCTGCCACGAGCGACCTGTCAGCATCATCGTGCGGCTCGGTGTGCAAACCGCGCCGACCATGGAGCCCATCGTGTAGCAATGGGTAAAGGCCATGCCGCGCTCAACGAGCGAATCGAGATTGGGCGTCTGGAGCAATGCGTTGCCGAGCGCATGCAGCCCGTCCGGGCGATGGTCGTCCGCATGGATGTGCAGGATGTTCGGTTTGATCGGCGGCTGGTCTGCGGCGCGCGAGGCCAACGGAATCAAGACGAGCAAGGCGAACATTCCGGTGATGAATGAAAGCCCGGCGGCGCGAAAGCGGGAGGTGGGAAAATATTTTTGCATACTGGTTACGCCGTCATCATTTGACTCCGACGAGGTGCTTCATCGCTTCGCCCATTGACTCGCCGATGAGGTAGTAGGTCTCGGCGTTCGAGTTCCAATGGTAGCCCTGCTTGCTGGGCGACCGATCTTCTGGTCGCCAGAACGCCCGGGTGCTCACGAATGCGACGTTGCCCTTGAACTCCGCGTATTCCGCCACGGCGGCTTGCGCTTTCATCAGCGACAATGCCCGCGGGTTTTTCTCTTCTGGTCCAGTCATGCCGGTCTCAGCAATCACGAACGGCAACGCGGGCGCCCCAAGGTCTTTGCGCATGTCGCGGATGAAGCGGACCATGTTGGTTTCGTATTCGGCGTTGAACTTGTCGTTGATGCGGTCGTTCCAGCCCTGATGCCAGCCAAAGCCGGCCAGCACATAGCTGCCATCGCTGCCGGGCACGAGGTCCTTGATCTTGGCGAGCGCGGCCTTTGTGAGGGCCAGCGTCTCGCGATAGTATTTGCCGAGGATGGCCGGTTCCGCAGCAATCGCGGTGTCGCCCTTCTCGCCGAGCGAATACGGCGGCTGGCCCGCGCTCGGCGGACGGAAGTCCACCGCAAGGCTCTTGCCGCCCCAGGCGCATTTGATGAGCAACACCGGTTCGTCGAGTGCGTCGCCCATCACCCAGCCAAAGCCGAGTTCAGGACCGATCATCTCCGGGCGCGCGCCATAGCCCACGGTGAGCGGGCCTTTGCGGTCGAGGTAGGAAATCCAAACGTCGTCGCGCGTGCGCCACTTCCCGGCGGCGTCCACGAGCGGCGCGAAGTGTTTCGCGGTGGCCGGGTCTTTGACCACAAACTCCAGCGAACCTTTGCCGCCGTTGCGCTTGGGATCGGCAGCCACGAAGCCATGCCCCTCCATGTTGGACTGTCCGGCGAGGATGAAGACGCGCACCGGCTTCGTGGCCGCGGCGGCACAGGGGACTGCGGGGAACGCGGCTAGAAGGAATACGGGAATGAGTTGAAGTGTGTGTTTCATGGTTCAGGTCGGGTTCGGTTGGTCTATTCCTTCGCGGCTTGTCGCGTGACGATGGGAACATACCCCGCCTCCAAGCCCGGCGGCGGAGTCATGATCAAGGCCGGGTCGAGTTCCGCCAGTTTCCCGATCGTAGGGGGCGGCAGGTATTCGCGGTCTTTCTTCCAAAGCCGGTGGAGTTTTTCCACGCGCACTTGCAGGGCCTCGCGCTCTTGAGCCGTCAGGTCAGCGTTGAGCAAGGCCGGCTGGTCGGCGAAGCGATACCAGTAGTAAGTGACCACGCTGCCGTCGCCCGGGTGCGCCTGAAATGGTCCAGCTTTCGGGCCGGGCTTCTTCCAGCAACTCGCCGGATCGTCGGGCGTGACGTAGGCTTTCGGGCGTCTCTCGGGCCGTTCAAAGCGCGCCTTGACCAAACCCGTTTCCGCCGGGACTTCTTCCGCCGGCACTGGAACCCACTGCGATTTCGCCCCGCTCTTCACCAGGTGAAAATATTCGGGCAGCTTCACCAGCGGACCATTCTTGGAATCGGTCTGCTTCGCGACCTTGAGATCCCAGCGATAACCGAAGGTATTCGGATCCGCCGCCATCGGCGTCGCGAACGAACTCCACGCCACGGGCACCTTCGCTTCCTTGGGAGTGCCGTCCGGATAAATCCTCCAGGTGGCCCCGCCTTTGCCGGTGAACTGATGCAGGATGGCCCCTTCAGGACGAATCGCGCCGTTGGCCTCGGCCCCGCCGCCGAACCAGCTCTGCACCGCATCCCAGAGCGCCTTCCTGTTGTACGAGGTGATGTGATGCACGAGCCGTGATTCGCCGTTTGTCGCGCAGGGAAAAAAAGTCGGAGCAACGCGGGCGTAGGTCTCACCCTTGGCGTCATTGGCCTGAATGCTGGGGATATGCTGCGTCTCCATCTGCAAGGCCCGGTTGGGATCGGAGGGACGGCTATCCAGGAGCAACCCGCTGAAGCGCGGCTCCGCGACCGCACCGGCGGACCAGAAGTACGGGGTGAAGAACGCCACCGGGCCTTTGAAATTCCCGGTGTTGAGAAAGAGCGTCCAGGATTGATCCCCGGTCGGAATGTCCTTGCCGGCGGTGGTCGCCTTGGCCGGCGTGAGCGGCAGCGGCAGGTAGCCGTAGCCGAACAGCTCGCCGCAGGTGCCCTGCTTGAGATTCAAGCCATCGGGCGGCCACAGCAGCCAGGGGCTGAGTTGTGCGATGCCGTACTTGCCTTTGGGTTTGTCCCAGTCCCGTCCCTTGCCCGCCCCGGGTCCGTTGGCCCACTCGCTGAAGTTCGGCGCCACGCCGCCCATGATGAACTTCGGCGTCTCCGTGGCAAACTCGGTGTCCCGCCACCAGCCCAGGCCGCCCTCGATGTCGGAATAGAGTTTGATCGGCGGCGGAGAATCTTTCCGCGCGAACATCCACGTGCCGAACAGTCCGGTTTGAAAACGCTGCCCCGGATACTGGTCCAACAACGGCCAGGCGGCGACATACATGGAGTAGCCGGCGTTGTAGGTTTCGGGAACTTTCTCGTTGGGGACGAGGAGGTAGCCAGCCATCTCGCCCTTTTGAACTGGCGCGCCGGCCTGCGCTGACCCGACGCCCGATGCCACACCGGGCGCTGCCGCCAGCAGCAGGACGCCGAGGGCCAAAAAGATCCGCCGTTTCATTCTCATAATCATTCGATTTCTGTTGTTGCGCTAACGATAATACCAATGCCCAATGATGTTGATAGCCTGATTCGGAGACCAGAAAAAGTAGCGCACATGCACGACGCGCTGGTTGCGCCATTGGACCGCACCATCCACCAGATCACTTTCGCCTTCGCGCTGCTCAACGCTGGCGGGAGCAAGGCGGCGAGGATGGCGATTAGCACCAGCAGTTCGATCAAAACAGATGCCCTACGGTTGCAGCGCACGCTGTTCGTTCCTGTTTTCGCATTCTTGTCCGCTATTTTCTAAATAGTCCGTCAGCGCGGACGGTCATTTCAACCGCGCCGCGCTGACAGAACAAACCCACCAAATCTAATTCCGCTTACGGCCAGACCAACCGGTAGAACACGGTCGGCTTGGTGCTATCAATCGTGATGTTCGTGAAGCTCACGGAACTGCCCGCCGCCCCCACCCAGTTCGTGCTGAGGCCCACGGTCAGCGCATTGGTCTGCTGTTCCAACCGCCAGCCCTGACCCGCCGGCCACGCGAGACTGAGCACGCCGCCGCTCACACTGTTCGTCAACGTCGCCGGGCCGCTCGGGCCCGGGGCAGCCACTTGCAAGCTACCCGTGCCGGTGATGAAGGGGCCTCCGCTCACATTGTTGTAAACGCCGGGCGGTTTATTGACGCCGTTCAGAACCAGCGCCGCCACCCGGTTGGTCACCGCGAAGTTCAACTGCAAAAAGGCGCCATTGGTCACGCGCACCGTTGAATTGGTCGCAATCGAGGCCACGGCGATGGCCAGCGTGCCCGCGTTGACCGTGGTGTTGCCCGTGTAGCCGTTCGCGCCTGAGAGCGTCAGCGTGTTGGTTCCGATTTTGACGAGGCTCAACGTGCCGGCGGTGTTGGTGATGACGCCGCTGAAGGTGCTGGTTTGGTTGTTGCCGCCGACGGTCAGGGTCGGCGTGCCTCCGGTCACGGTGTCCACCGTGCCCGCACCGCTCAAGCCGTTGATGGTTTCGGAGAAGCCGTTGAGATCCAGTGTGCCGGTGACGGCGACGTTGCCTTTGCCAGTGCCATCGGGGATGCCATTGGCAGCGCCGAGTTTCAGCGTGCCCGTGCTGATGGTCGTGTCGCCGGCGTAGGCGTTCCCGCCGGAAAGCACCAGCGTGCCCGCCGTCGTCTTGGTGAGACCGCCGCTGCCGTTGATGGTCGCGACGTTCTTGAGCGTGCCGGATTCGGCGTTGAACGTGACGTTGCTCCCTGACGAACCGATGTCATTGCCGGCCAGGTCGAGGGTGCCGCCGCTGAGGTTGAGCAGGGAGTTGACCACACCGTTCGTGGCGCCCTTGACGATATTCCCCGCGACGGTGAGCGAGCCTCCCGTGAGGTTGAGCACCGCCGTGGCACCACCAGCATTTGCCGAACTGGCACTGCCGAGCGTGATGCTGGTGGCCGCGTTAGTGATATACACCGTGGCGCCGGAGATGTTGTTCGTGGCCAACACCGCGCCCGCACCCACGGTGCTGCTAGTGTTTTGAGCCAAAGTGAGGCTGCCGTTGGTCACCGTGCCGCCGCCCAGATTCAGGGTGCCGATGACGGCGTTGGCATTGGTGGTTCCCGAGCGTAAACCGACGGTGACGCTGGTGGCGTCCAGCGTTCCGGTATCGAAACTGAAGGTTGCCGTGCTAGTCCCTCCGCCGCCGGTGCGCCCCGCGATCTGCAAGGTGCCCAAGAGCAGGCCGGAATAGTGGCCGGTGAGATCGACATTGTTGAAAAGGGAACTGCCTGCAGTGGACGCGTTACCGTAGCCGACGGTCATATTCGCCCGCCCTGTTCCAGCGGCGTTTCGAATGCTGAGACTTCCGGTCTCGGTATTGAAATCCAAGGTGCCGCCGGTGGTTCGGTTTCCGACCTGCCCAATACTGATCGTGTTGGCGTTGATGGTGTTGGTCCCGCTGCCCAGGTGGATAAAATGCTGCTGCGCAATCGGCGTGTCCGTGGTCACGGTGGCCGCGGTGATGGTGTTGGTGGCCGCCAGAATCAAGGTCGAACTGCCAGTTCCGCCGCCGTTGGGGTTAACGGCGTCGCCCACCCGGAAGGTCCCGGCGCTGTTGGTGTAGCTAAAGTTGGCCAAGCCGGACAGATCGAGCGTAGCGGAATTGCCGGATTGCGTGGTGGTGGAGCCGCCGACTTGGAAGTTGCCACCGATGACCCTGAGGGTGCCCGCGCCGGTAGGCGCCAGTTTGGTGATGGTGTTGGCACCCGTGTCGATGCCATTCGTGAAACCGCCTGTGACCGTAAGCGTCTTGCCCGCACCGATGACCAGCGAGTTGGTGCTGGCGGTGTCGGTGGTCGAGGCGACGACCAGGCCGGCGACCGTCTGATTGAAGGTGGCGAGATTCAAAGTGCCAACCGTGTTGCCGGTGCCGAGCGTCAAGGCCGTGCCGATGGGCAGCGCGTTGTTCGCGCCCAGTTGCACCGTGCCTTCACTGATGGTCGTGGCGCCGCTGTAGGAATTCGCACCGGACAGGGTCACCGTGCCGCTGTCCGATTTGGTGAAGCTCCCGGAGCCGGTCAAGCTGGCCGAAATGATCGCGTTGCCATCGGGGTTGTTGGCGGCGAAGGAAGCACCGGACAGGGTGCCATTCGTGATCGTGGGCCCGCTGGCGGCCGCCGCCGTGAGGCTGACGGCGCCGTTGGTGCGCGTAAGCCCGCCCAGATTGAGCTGGCCGCCGCTCAAAGTCAGCGCGTTGGCCGTGCTGCCCAAAGTGCCCGCGCCGCTCAAGGCCAGCGTGCCGTCACTGACGGTCGTGCCGCCGCTGTGGGTGTTCGCGCC
>JALOTT010000210.1 GCA_025457745.1 Verrucomicrobiota bacterium | reverse complement strand
CCGGGGTTTTCCCACCACCATACGTTGCCGCCCGTGTAGTCCTGCCCGAAGACCACGTCCAGATCGCCATCGCCGTCAATGTCGGCCGCGTCGCCGCCCGCCTCGATCGGCAGTTGGGTCGCCTCGACGATGCATTTCTGCCAGCCGCCGGACTGGCGGCGGTAGAGGATCACCGACGGGGCCGCGCTGCGTTCGGTGATGAAGAAATCCGTGGTGCCATCGCGGTCAATATCGGCGACCACGCAGGAAGTCTGTTCGCTGCCGCCGTTGGCCGGGGGCAGCTCGCCGGTGGTGGTGGAAAGAATCGTCCATGGGACGCGCGACTGCACGCCCGCCGGAACCGCCGCGCCGCAGAGCAAGGCGGCCACCACGGCGAGGGCGCGGAGGCTCGACCCAAACGCAACCCAGTTGCCTGTTCGTATATGCGTGGTTGTCATACCAGCTACGGTAACTCAGCCGCCCGCCACAATCTTCACGATCTCCAACCGGTCGCCAGCCCTGAGCTGGCGTTGGGCGAACTCCGACGGCGCCACGGCCTCGCCGTTGTGCTCCACCACCACGCTGCGCGGTAACAACTGTTGCGCCAGGAGAAACGCCTCAATCGTGCAAGGCAACTTGGCTTCAGTCGGGCTACCGTTGGCGATGATTTTCTGCGCCGTCATGTCTTGGGAAGATTATCCCATGAACATCTAACATCCAATGCTTCATGCTTCATCCGCCAATTAATTGGGAGTTGGATGTTCCCCGTTTTCACACCAGCGTCAGCAAACCCACCTCCGGCGGGCAATTGAAACGCACGCCGTACAGATTGCCGACGCCACGGGTGACATGAATCCACCGGTCGCTCCAGCGATACAGTCCTTCAACAAACCGTTTGTCGCGCACCGGTGCAAAGGGCGCCCCAATGAACGGCAGCCGCATCTGCCCGCCGTGCGTGTGGCCGCTCAACAGCAAATCCCACGGATACGGTTTCAGCGCCTCTTTGCTGTCAGGATTGTGCGAAAGCACGATGGTCGCGTCTGTCGTCGTCGGCTGCGGTGAATCGAACGCCAGCATCGGCTGCAATTCGCCCGCCCACAGGTCACCCAATCCTACCAACCTCAAGTCGCGCTCGCGGATGCGGATGGTCTTGGCGGCATTGTGCAGCAAAGTCACGCCTGCTTTCGCCAGCATTTCGCGCACGCGATTTGTGTCTGCATGCCCGCGCCGCCGTGCGGCCCAGACGCCGCCGTCGTGATTTCCCAGACACGCGAACGTAGGCGCGTTGGCCGCGAGCG
Organism: Verrucomicrobiota bacterium; assembly: GCA_025457745.1. Taxonomy (GTDB): domain Bacteria; phylum Verrucomicrobiota; class Verrucomicrobiia; order Limisphaerales; family JADLHS01; genus JALOTT01. The sequence continues at coordinate 11,611 of JALOTT010000210.1, read as the reverse complement.
GCTTCAATACTTCGGCGTAGCCGTCGAGTGTTTTGTAGCCGCGCGTGATGAAATCACCGGTCAAACAGATCAGGCCCGGCTTCAGACTTAAACCCAGTTGGACCGCCTCGCCAATGAAACTCAAACTCACGACCTGCGAGGCGTGCAGGTCGGAAAGATGCAGGATTCTTAGCGGTGGACCACTGTCCTTCAGCCCAAGCTTGACCGTGTGCCGGCCAATGGTCAACCAACGCGGCTCGATCACGCGCACATAAAGTCCGCTGCCCGCCACAGCCAGGCCCAGCGTGGCCAAAAACTTCCGCCGCGTGAGATTCTTCGGCAAACACTTCACCCCCATCTGACAACATGTGAGCGGGAACTGCACAAATAATCACTGGGGCACGAAATCTCCATTGTGCTCCAGCACTGCACCGCAAGAGATTCTTCCAGCGAGCAAGGCAGCCTGGCTTTGGCCGGGCAAACATTGGGGATCATGGCTGAACAGTTTCGGCGGAATTATTTGTTGCGAGATTGCTCAACGAAACGAATCCAGTTAAGTCTAAGGCCGCAAACTCAGCCGGTGAAATCAGGCCTGTGCTCCCATCTGAATACCCAATCGCATGGGCTGGATTCTTACGATAGAAATTCCAAAGTGTTGGTTGAGGAACATTGTCGAATGATTTTTCGCAAACAATCACGACCGTTCGTGACGTGTTCGTGCTTGCGAAATTGGGTCTGACCAGAAAATCCTTACCGCCAATCCAATGGTTCTTCGCCAGCTTTGCCACCTCTGATTTTTCTGCTTCTCCAAACTCGGAAACATCAAACTTCCCGTCTTCCACCGCCATGCGGGCTGTTACTACATAATGTTTGCACGCATTAAGCGCGTATGAGTTGCCACCGCAGTTTGACGCCGGGGGCAGTGCCGGGAGAATCATCCCCGCGAGCAGTCCGACCACAAGAACCAAGCCAATCATGATGGCAGTTTTCTTCTTCATGGTTGGTCACACTGTCAACGCCGCGTCCCAATCCTTCCACACCGGCTCGTAGCCGAGACGTTGAATCTGCCTTGCCACTTCGTCGGGCGAACGTTCATCGGCAATGTTGAATTGGCCGGTGGCGGTCGGCGCGTGACCATTCGTGGCCCATTCGCTCGCACCGGTTTCCACGATGCGACCGCGCACGGTTTGATGGATGTGTTCCTTGCCCGCGCCGGTATAACCGCCCGGTTCGGTATGGCTGCCCGCGCTCACGAGCGTGATGCCCAGCGGGAAAAGACCGTCGCGCAGCTTGGCCGGTTCGCGCGTTGAGAGCACCAGGCCCACGTCCGGGAACATCAGCCGGAACGCGCAGACCAGTTGCACCAGTTCACGGTCGGTCATGTGCGTGAGCGGTTGGAACTCGCCCGCACACGGACGTAGCCGCGGCAGCGAGATGGTGAGGTAGGCTTTCCAACAATTCCGCAGCAGGTAATCCGCGTGCGCCGCCACGGCCAGCGCCTCCGAGCGCCAGTCTGCCAAGCCCAAGAGCGCGCCGATGCCGATGCGCCGAAACCCGGCCGCATAAGCGCGCTCGGGTGTTTCGAGCCGCCAGTCGAAATTCCGTTTCGGCCCGGACGTGTGCAGGTCGGCATACAACGCGCGGTCGTAGGTTTCCTGATAAACCACCAATCCATCCGCGCCCGTGGCGACGAGCGGCTGGTAGTCTGCCGTCTCCATCGGCCCGACTTCGAGCGCGACGCTGGGGATTTCCGCGTGCAACGCCGCCACGCACTCGGCGAGATAGCCGTTGGAGACAAACTTCGGGTGTTCCCCCGCCACCAGCAGAATGTTGCGGAAACCCTGCGCCGCCAGCGACCGCGCCTCGCGCAACACTTCGTCCACGGACAACGTCACGCGCAGGATGGGGTTGTCGCGCGAGAAGCCGCAGTATTTGCAGTTGTTGATGCACTCGTTGGACAGGTAAAGCGGCGCGAACAACCGGATGACCTTGCCGAACCGTTGCTGCGTGAGCGCGTGCGAGCGGCGCCCCATGGCCTCCAATAACTCACCGGCGGCGGGTGAAATCAACTGCGCGAAGTCCCTCAACGAAAGCTTGTCCTTCGCCAGACTTTCACGCGCGGCGGACGCAGTAGCGTCCTGTGACCGCTTCACGAGTGCTTCGCGCGGCAGGGAGTTGAACTCAGAAACAAAGCTCACGTTAGGAACTTAGCAAGCGCCGGGGAAAAGTCGAGGTTCGCCCCGGCAAAGCCGGGGAGTTACCCCATGATTATCATGGCCAGGCAGTTGCAGATGCGGCTCTGGGCAGGAACTCTATATCTTCCACGGCGCGCGTTTTGCGCGATCCAGCCAGGTGTTCGCCTCTTTGTCGCCGATGAACTGCTCCTCCTTGGGATCCCACCTCAGATGACGGTGGTTCCAATACGCAAGGTTGCCCAAGTGGCACACCGTCACCGAGCGGCAGCCGATCTCCACGTCGCAAATCGGCAGCTTGCGAGTCCGCACGCAACTCAGCCAGTCCCGCAAATGATCGTTGCTAACGTAGAGGCGGATGTCTTTCCCGCCGGGCGGCTCCTGTTCGATGGACTCCGGCTCAACTTCAAGCTTGCCGCGATCCACAAAGATTTTTCCATCCGACCCGATGAACGTCGCCCCGCCCCGGCTGCTGTCATGAATCATCTCGACGCCGTTGGCGTAGAGGTAACGCACGCCGGTGGTGGCGTTCGGGCCTTCCGGCGGGATGATTTCCACCGGCCCGCTGGCGTCCATGCCCAGCCCCCATTGCGCGATGTCGAAGTGATGCGCGCCCCAGTCGGTCATCATGCCGCCGGAATATTCGCGGTAGTTGCGCCAGTTCGGGAAGTGGTTATGAACGCCGCGCGGACTGAGCACAGAATTGTAGGGCCGCACGGCCGCCGGGCCGAGCCAGAAATCCCAATCCAGCCCCGGCTCCATCGCTTCCTCCGGAAGATCGCACCATTTGCTCGGCGCACCCACGCCGACAATCACCGTCTTCACTTTTCCGATGCGCCCGTTGCGAACCAGTTCGCATGCCTTGCGAAATTCCCGGGACGAGCGTTGCATGCTGCCGGTCTGGCAAATCCGGTGGTTGCGGCGCACCGCCGTCACCATGGCGCGCGCCTCGGCAATCGTCAGGGAGAGTGGTTTCTCGCAATAAATATCTTTGCCCGCATTCGCCGCGGCCATCACGATGAGAGCGTGCCAATGGTCCGGCGTGGCGACCACCACGGCGTCAATGTCCTGGCGCGCGATCAACTCGCGGAAATCTTTGTAAGGGTCGCAGCCCTTGAACGAGCCTTGGTTGGTTTGCTGTGCGTAATAATCTTTGACCGTTTTCTTCGCATGTTCGCGCCGCGTCGTATCCACGTCGCAGACCGCCACGACCTGCGTTTCTGGGTTGTGAAGGAAACCGTTGAGCAGGCCGCTGTTCTGTTTGCCCATGCCAATGAAGCCGAGCGTGATGCGGTTGCTGGGTCTTTTCGGCGCCGCCCAGACGGACGAAGGTAATAGGGTGGGCGCGGCGGCGGCCAGCGTCGCGGCCTTGCGGATGAACGAGCGGCGGGTTTCGGCGGATTCAGTGGGACGGGTTGATTCAACTTTCATAAATTGTTTGCAAGTGTGTATTTCAGACCAACAAAAACTAGCAATACGGACGCGTTAGAAAAGGATTTTGTTCAACGAACCGGGCCGCACTTTGGGAAACTCAGTTGCCAACCGCGAAGCGAGTGTTACTGTTGCTCGCGTGAAAATTTTGAAGCGAACCATTGCGCTGACGTGTCTGGCCTTGTGGCTACCCGTCAGCATGCATTGTTCGTTGGAAACCATTCCGGGTTTCAACTTGCTCGACTGGTGCTGCGACACCGGAGCGTCGCAGCCGGCCAAGAACGACTGCGCTCAAGATAGTTGCGGCGAAATCGAAGCCGGCCTTTACAAAATCGAGGACAACCCAGCCCTCGCGCCCAGCCTGGCCATCGTTTTGGCGATGGCATCCCCGGTCGAGGCATTGCAACCGCCGAAGCCAACCCCGACTGCTTTTCTCCCCACCGACTCGTCTCCGCCTGAACTCACCCAAACCTGGCAATTCTCCCGCCGCGCCGCCCTTCCCGCGCGCGCGCCTTCGTTCGTTTCCTGATTCGTCCTGCTGAGGACTCCATTCCTGGTCGCGGTGCGTCTTGATGCCGCGTTGTCGTCGTTTGCCGAAGTGTTGTGTCCGTCTGTGTCGAGTTATGAAACGAAATGTCTTTGCCCGATTGAAAATGATTGCCGTTCTGGCGTTGCAGGCCGGAGCGGGAATGTTCTTGGGATTCGCCGCCCAAGGACTGCCCGCTTCCAGCACCAATGCGCTGACGCTGGACGAAGCAATTCGTCTGGCGTTGGCGAACAACCCGTCGCTCCGGGCGTCCGGGGCGCAGTTGGACGCAGCTGCCGCTCGCGCGTTTCAGGCGCGCAAGTGGTCCAACCCGGAACTCGAAGTCGGCGTCGAAGAATGGCCGCTCGAAACCGGTCGCGGGTTTCCCGACTCCAAGCAAACCATCGGGCTCGCGCAAACGCTGCCGTTCCCGGGAAAGAAATCGCTCGACCGGCGGATTGGCGGTGAAGGCGTGAAGTTTTCGGAAGCCGAGGTCGCGCTGCGCCGGACGGAACTCGTGCGCGACGTGAAGGCGGCGTTCTTCAACGCGCTCGCCGCCGGCCAGCGTCTCACCGTCGCGGGAGAACTGCTCCAAGTCGCCGAGTCCTCCGCTGCCACGGCGCGCAAACGCGTGGATGCCGGCGCGGCAGCGTATCAGGAACAACTGCGCGCGGAGATTCTGCTCGAAGAGGCCCGTGTTGAATTGTCGAACGACGACCGCGCGCTCGGCGCGGCGCGGCAGACCCTCGTCACGCTGCTGGGCCGGCCGGATTTCAAGGACGCTCCCCTGGCGGGCGCGCTCGCGGAAACACCGGAAGACGATCTGTTGAGGTCGCCAGCTACGGATGTCCTGGCCAGCCATCCCAGCTTGCGGGCCGCACAGGCGAACGTGGAGCGGGCACGCCTCGAATCGCGCCGCGCGCGGCTTGAGCCTTATCCCGACGTGAAAGCCGGCGTCGCTGGCGGTCGGCTCGGGGACACCGACGAATCCATCATCGAACTCCGCTTCTCGGTGCCGTTGCCGATTTTCGATACCGGTAAGGGCAAGCGGCGTGAGGCTGAAGCCAATCTCACTCGCGCGGAAGCCGAGTCGCAGGCGGTCCAGCAGCAATGGCAGCAGGAATGGACCAACGCACAGCAGCGTTACCGCACGGCGATTGAGCAGGCGGGCAACTACCGCGAACGCATTCTACCGAAAGCGAACGAAGCCCTGCGCCTCGTGCAAACCGGCTTTGAGCAAGGCAAGTTCGGCTTCATTGATTTGCTGGACACGCAGCGCACCACGGCTGAAGCGCGGCTGACCTACCAGCAAAAGCTGCTCGAACTGAACATTGCCCAAGCGGAACTGGACGCGTTGCTCCAACCGCAAATCCACGCCGCAATTTTCCGCCGTGGACACAACCAGCGCGGCGCTCTGCCGAGGCGCCGCTACGGGGCTTAGGTATCATCCCCTTGAAATTCTTTGCCGTGGCGGTGGTCGCCGCTGTGGCACTGTTCACCGGCTGTTCCAAACATAGCGAATCCGCGGGACACGGCGCAGATGACGGCCACGGGCAAGGAGCAGGCGGACATGGCGAAATCAAGGCTCACACCGAAACCAAAGACGGCGTGACCATGTGTACCGAGCATGACGTGCCGGAAGCGCAATGCGGCATTTGCAAACCGCAACTGGCGGGGACACTGAAACCCGGCGAGTCAGCCAAGGTTCGGCTGGCCTCCAACGACTCCGCCGATATCGCCGGGGTGCAAACCGCGACTCCAACCGTGGGAACCATTGCCGACGCCGTGGAGTGCTACGCCGAATTGGCGTTCAACCAAAACAAGCTGGCCCAGATTGCCGCGCCGGTGGGGGGCATCATTCAGGAAGTACCCGTGGACTTGGGCAGCAAGGTCGAGGAAAAGCAGGCCGTGGTGAAAATCTGGTCCGCCTCCATCGCGGAATCCGTGGCCAAAGCGGTGTTGAGTCATCAGACCCTCGACCGCGAGCGGAAGTTGCGCGCCGACCGGGTTACTTCGGAGAAGGACTTGCAGCAGGCGGAAGCGGATCACCGCGCCTCCTGTCAGCAACTCCGTACCCTGGGGTTCACGGAAGAGCAAATTGATGCGCTGGTTGCCAAACCGAACGAACAGGTGCTCATGGAAGTGCGCGCGCCGTTTGCGGGCGAAATTGTCGAACGAACCGCCGTGCGTGGGGCGTTGGTGGAGGCGGGCAAACCGCTGTTCACGCTCGCGGATCGCTCGGTGATGTGGGCCATGCTCAACATTCCTGAATCGGCCTTGGCCCGTGTGAAGATTGGCCAGACGGTGGAATTGCGGGTGGAATCCCTGCCCGGCCAGACGTTCACCGGCAAGCTGACGTGGATCGGGGCGGAAGTGGACGAGAAGAACCGCATGGCCCGCGCCCGCGCCGAAGTGGCGAACCCCGAAGGATTGCTCAAGGCCAGGATGTTCGCCCAAGCTCGTATCCTGACCCGGACGGCAGCGGGAGCGTTGTTGCTGCCGCCCTCGGCCATCCAGCGCATGGAAGGCAAGAGCTTTGTATTCGTGAAAGTGGCGGACGATTTGTTTGACGCCCGCGTGGTTCGTCTTGGAGCCAAGTTCGACGGAAAGGTGGAAATCATCGAGGGCTTGAACCCGCAGGAAGTGGTGGTCGTGAACCACGGCTTCCCGCTCAAGTCCGCCTTCCTCATTTCGCGGCTCGGCGCGGGTTGCGCGGATGACTAAACGATCAGCAACCTTCACTTGAAGGATTCTTCCCATGCTTAACTGGCTCATCACAACCTCGCTGAAGAACCGCCTGCTCGTCGCTGTCCTGGCGGCGGTGCTCATCCTGGTGGGCGGACGCTCGCTCACCAACCTGCCCATTGACGCCTTTCCCGACACGACGCCGGTGCAGGTGCAAATCAATACTACGGTGCCCTCCCTCAATGCGGAGGAAGCCGAATCACAGGTCACCATTCCGGTGGAGCTGGCCATCGGCGGCTTGCCCGGCCTGAATAATATCCGCTCGGTGTCCAAGTTTGGCCTTTCGCAAGTCGTGGCCACGTTCGACGAAGACACGAGCATCTTCCGCGCGCGGCAGCTTATCACCGAGCGCCTGCAAACCATCGAGTTGCCGACGGGCATCGCGCGTCCCCAGCTTGGCCCGATTTCGACTGGCCTGGGTGAGGTGTTTCATTACGTGGTCCGCTCGGAGAACACCAACCGGACACTCACGGAGTTGCGCGAAATCCAAGACTGGGTGGTAAAGCCGCAGTTGCGCAAGGTGCGCGGCGTGGCCGAAGTCAACACCTGGGGCGGCTTCGAGAAACAATTCCACGTCATCACCGAGCCGCATCGGCTGGTGAAATACGGGCTGACGCTCGAACAACTTTTTGAGGCGCTGGAAGCGAACAACCAAAACGTGGGCGGCGGCCAGGTAGTGCGCAGCGGGGAGTCGCTCCTGGTACATGGCCTCGGTCTGACCACGAACGTCCAGGAAATCGCAAACATCGTCATCACAGCGCACGATGGCGTGCCGGTGCGGGTGCGTGACGTGGCCGAGGTGAAGGTGGACCACGAAATCCGGCGCGGAGCGGTCACGGGCGCGGGCAAAGGGGAAATCGTGCTGGGGCTGGGCTTCATGCTCATGGGGGAAAACAGCGCCGTCGTCACCCATGGCTTGAAAGACAAACTCGCCGAAGTGCAAAAAACACTGCCCAAGGATGTGATCGTGGAGGTGCTGTATGACCGCACCGAACTGGTGGACAACGTCATCGCCACGGTCAAACACAACCTGCTGGCAGGGGCGATCCTGGTGATTGCGATTCTCTTTGCGTTCCTGGGCAACCTGCGGGCGGGCTTGGTGGTGGCGGCCGCCATTCCGCTCTCTATGCTGTTCGCCGGCAACTTGATGTTGCAGGCGGGCATCTCCGCGAGCCTGTTGAGTCTGGGCGCGGTGGATTTCGGCCTCATCGTGGACGGCTCGGTGGTCATGGTGGAAAACGCGATGCGCCGGCTGGCCGTAGCGCAGGTTTCCAAACCTGCTGTATCGCCGACTTCCAAGTCGGCAGGACGTGGCATGGTCGGAAGCGCAGCGGGTTTGGAAACCCGCGATACAGCAGACTTGGAAGTCTGCGCTACAGGCTCCGGGTCGGCGCTCAACGAAACGGAACGTCAGGAGGTGATTCATTCCGCCTGCCTCGAAGTGGCGCGGCCCGTGGCGTTCGGCGTCGGCATCATTCTGGTCGTGTTCCTGCCCATCCTCGCCTTGGAAGGCGTGGAAGGAAAACTATTCAAGCCGATGGCTCTGACGATGATATTCGCGCTAGCCGGTTCGCTGATTCTCGCGCTGACCCTCACGCCCGTCTTTGCCAGCCTGTTCCTCCCAAAGCAGGTCAAGGAAAAGGAACCTTGGCTGGTGCGGATGTGCCATCGGATTTACGAGCCGGTTCTGGGCCTGGCGCTACGCTTCCGCATCCTGACCCTGCTGGGGGCGCTGGCACTGTTGATCGGCATCGCCTTCATGGCGTCGCGCATGGGCGGGGAGTTTTTGCCCAAGCTTGGCGAAGGTGCCATTGTGGGCACCACCGTCCGGCTGGCGGGAGTTTCCGTGGATGAAGCCGTCGCCTACAACGACCGCATCGAGAAACTGCTGCTCGCGGAGTTCCCCGACGAGATTACCAACATCTGGACGCGCCTGGGCAGCGCCGAAATCGCGACCGACCCGATGGGCATTGAGTTGTCAGATTTCTTCCTGGCGCTCAAGCCGCGGGAGCAATGGAAGAAAGCCCGCACGCAGACGGAACTGGTGGAGAAAATGCGCGAACTGTTCACCAAGTTCCCCGGCATGACGGTCGCGTTCAGCCAGCCAATTGAAATGCGATTGAACGAACTCATCGCCGGCATCCGCTCCGACATCGGCATCAAAATCTACGGCGACGATCTGGAGCAGTTGCGCCTGCTCTCCGACGAGGTGCAGAAGGTGTTGGTCGCCATCAAGGGCGTGGGCGAAGTCACCGGCGAACAACTCACCGGCCAACTCATCTTGCAGGTGCGCATGGACCCGCAGGCTATCGCGCGCTATGGCGTGCCCACGCGCAACGTGATGAACGTGGTGGAAGCCGTCGGTACCAAGAAGGTCGGGGAAGTGCGCGAAGGCCAGCGGCGCTTTCCGCTGGTCGTGCGCCTGCCTGACCGCCAACGCACCGACCCTGACGCGCTCGCCGCCACGCTCATTTCCACGGCGACCGGCTCGGTGCTGCCGCTCAATCAAGTGGCTCAGGTGGTGGAAACGGAAGGACCGGCGACCATCAACCGCGAATGGGGCCGGCGGCGCATCACCGTCCAGTGCAACGTGCGCGGCAGGGACGTGGGCAGCTTCGTAGCCGAAGCCCGGAAGAAAATCGCCGACCAGGTGAAGCTGCCAGAAGGTTACAGCATCGAATGGGGCGGGCAGTTTGAAAACATGGAGCGGGCCAACGCCAAGCTCATGTTCGTGGTGCCGATGGCGCTGGGACTGATTTTCGTGATGCTCTACTTCAGCCTCAAATCGCTGCGCGACGTGTTCATCGTCGCGACGGGTATTCCGCTGGGTGCGGTGGGCGGCGTGCTGGCGTTATGGCTGCGCGAGATGCCCTTCACCGTCAGCGCCGCCGTCGGCTTTGTGGCCTTGAGTGGTGTAGCCATTCTGAACGGACTGGTGCTGGTGACATTCATCAAACAAAAGCTCGATGCAGGCACGCCGCTCGAAACCGCCGTGCGCGAAGGCTGCCTGGTGCGCTTGCGCCCCGTGCTGATGACCGCGCTCGTGGCAGCGGTGGGTTTCATCCCGATGGCGGTGAACGTGGGCGTGGGCGGCGAAGTCCAGCGCCCGCTGGCCACCGTCGTCATCGGCGGTATTTTCACCAACACGCTGCTGACGCTACTGGTGTTGCCGGTGCTGTATTGTTTGGCAGGAAGAACTCGCATGAAGCAGTGAAGCTGTTTTATTGGGAACGTGGGCATTTGTTCCACCCAGTGTTCAGGATGGACTCGGAGCGGCTTCTCACACAGCATCAGATTCAGCCGCAAAAGCAATGGCCTCATCACCTACTTTGCCAGTCGCCGACGCCGACCTGGTCCGCCGCGCGAAAGCCGGCGATCTCCCGGCTTTTGAGGAACTCGTGACCAGCCACGAGCGGCGGGTTTACACGCTCGCGCTGCGCATCCTGCAGAATCCACACGACGCCGAGGATGTGACGCAGCAGGCATTCATCAGCACCTTGGAACATCTGCCCGGCTTTCGCGAGGAAGCCAGCTTCGCGACCTGGCTCAACCGCATCGCCACCCACGCGGCGCTCAAAGTCATTCGCAAACGAAAAGGTCTCGACACAGTGTCGCTTGAGGCTGCGACTGAACCGCAAGAGGACTACGATGCCATTCCACACCCGGAATTCATCGCGGATTGGAAACAATCACCGGAGCAGCTCGTCGAGCGCAATGAAACCCGGCGGTTGCTCGACGACGCGTTGGCGCAACTGGACGAAAAGCATCGCCTCGTGTTCGTGCTCCGCGACGTGGAAGGATCGTCTGTCAAAGAAACCGCCGAAGCGCTCGGCTTGAGCGAGACCAACGTGAAAGTGCGTTTGCTCCGCGCCCGGCTGCAATTGCGCGAACATCTGACGCGCACGCTGGGCGATCCGGCCAAGCGCATTGAGCGTGGGCAGCATCACCATGACTGACGCGACCCAACGGAGCGGATTCCTCGAACGCGGCGGCGCGTGGGTCATGGCGCAGTTTGTCCTGCTCCCCGGCGTGATCGTGTTGGGCGTGATGTTTCATGGCGATTGGACACACGTGTGGCTGATCGCAGCGGGCAGCGGCGTGTTCGCGCTGGGCGGAGGAATCGGAATAGCCGGCGTGGCGGTGTTGGGGCGGAATCGCACGCCATTCCCCAAACCGCGCGAGCACTCGGAATTCGTGCAGCGGGGCATTTACGCCCACGTGCGGCATCCGCTTTACAACAGCGTCATGCTGGCGTCGCTGGGCTGGGCGTTGATCTGGCAAAGCTGGCCGGCGCTCGTCGTCGCGCTGGCGTTACTTCCATTCTTTGTGGCCAAAGCCCGCCGGGAGGAGCGCTGGCTGCGCGAGAAGTTCCCGGATTACGCCGAGTATGAGAAGCGCGTGCCGGCTTTTCTTCCGCGAATCCGCCCGTCGGTCGCGACGCTTTAACGTTTCAACTGTTCAACGTTTTAACGAACTGCAAAACCATTTGTAACTATTAGGCCAGACCCGGCTCAATGAAAGTCAGGCAGACATGAAGTGCGGTTGGAGTTCAAGCTTTAGCTTGTCCGGGGCGCACGCTAAAGCGTGAACTCCAACGTGAAGTGTTATGAAGTGCGAAGAGTTATTGAAACAACTGAGCGAATACGTGGACGGCACGGTTGACCCGGACCTCTGCGAGGAGTTCGAGAAGCACATGGCCGGCTGCAATCCCTGCCAGGTGGTCGTGGACAACATTCGA
>JALOTT010000209.1 GCA_025457745.1 Verrucomicrobiota bacterium | reverse complement strand
TTCGTCCAGAATGAAGATGATGTTGGGCTTGCCGGAACGCCGGCGCACGAGTTCGAGCATTTCCGCCACGCGCTCGTTTTCCTTCTCGGCTTCGTCCACGCGCAGTTTCTGGAATGCCGTCGCGTCCGGAAAAACTTCCGGATAAAACTCGTGCGCCAACCGTGACGCAAACTGGTTGACTACCAGCGGTTGATTTTGAATCTGTTTCCACGTCTTGCCCTTCGAGAGTTCCTTTATGCGCTTCTCAAACGCCTCCATCTTGCCGTCCTTCTCCAGCATGAACTGGAGATAGGCCACCTTCTTGTCTTTCGAGTAGCCCGCCCACTGCATCACCGTCCAGTAAAGCACCGTGGAGATTTCCACCATCGTCGCGCCGGCAATCTGCGCGCTGGCCAGGTCCACCATGATAACTGTTGCCGGATAGCGCTTCGCCAACGCACCAAGCTGGGCCTTCAGCGCCGCCGACTTCAACTGCGCTTGCAGCCATTCGAGAAACGGCTTTCCGTCAATCGTGCGCGTCGGATCGAGGGAAAAACCCAGATACTTCGTGAACGAGCTTTTGCCCGAACCGTAGAAGCCGGACACCCAGACGCCGATTTCATGCGCCCCGCCCCCAAGACCTTCGTTCAGATGCGACAACAGGCGGTCAAAACTCTTGGCGATGTTTTCGGTGACGACGTATTCGGTGACTTCCCGCTTCAGCTGGTCGTTCTCGGTGCTGTCGAAGGAAATGACTTTCTCGATTCGCCGGTCCAGCTTGCGGCTGATTTCAAACAGGTCGCGGATTTTGCTCATGGGTGTCATCCTCCAATGTGTACCGAACGATAGTTGCCGTCGGGCGGGTAAAAGCCGAGAAACCTCAGCGTCGTTTTTCCGTCACGGACTCCGGGATATAGGATCACAGTCGGTACGGTAAACTTGCCTTGCAGCTTTTGCTCCAGCACGCCGACGCGCAGATACGGATGCAGCGCTTCCAGATCGGTGATAAACAGCACCGTCTGCGTTCGGCCGCGTAAAGACTCCAACTTCGCTTCGATCTTGCGCTTCAGCAGATCGTCAGCCGTGAGTGTGTCTTCCAGCGTCTTGTTGATTTCGGCTATGGATTCGCGGTCGCCGGCCGTGTTCGCCGGACTCGACAACCACACGTCGCGCAGTTCGTTACCGCGGAAAATCTCCAGCACCGTGTCCGCCATGGACATCGTTTCCATCGTCCAGCCCTGCTTGGCCAGCCGCGCCGCCCACTGTTTCCGCAGCCGCTTGACTTCCAGCATCTGCTCCGGTTTGAACACCAGATAGTACACGGGATCGTCGCCCGTGTTGGTCAGACCGCGGCCGGCGCGCAACCGTTGCCACACTTCGTCAAAACTTTCACTGGGCGACGACATCGAGACATTCCTCCATGGTTTTACAGGACCAGGAAATCCGCACGATATCCCCGACCTGCACTATGAACCGCCCCTGCCCCGAGAGACGGCGCAGTTCATTCAGGACATCGGACGATGAAAGACCGAATAATTCCCAGTCTGTGTGGTTCAAAATCTGTGCGTCGCTCGCTCCCAAAAAATGCAGTTCGTGCGTGAGGTAAATCACCGTGCTCGCCTGCGGCGTAAACGGCAGGATCGGCCGCCGGTCGCCCTGCGGATCGCCGATCAGCTTGAAGTCGCACAGCGCCGACATCAGATAACGGCCGATGCGCACGTTGTTCCCTTCGGTCCAGCGTGTCTTGATCCGCCCCGTGGCCTGTGCCGACTTGATGAAGTTCACCGAGTCTTCCCGGAAAAGAAACTGCGCGCCGGCGGAGTAGCGCGGCCAATAAATCTCCCGGATGAAATCGTAGAGGATCAGATGTTCGCGCGCCGTGTAGAGCAGAAACAACTGATTCAGCCGCTCAACGCCGACGCCGCGCTGGACCAGTGCCCGCAGCCAACCGGCGGGCTGGCCGTCCTTGCCCAGATAACGCGGGACAAACGCGCGGTTGACGATGTCCGAGACCCGCTGGGACGTCGCTTTCGGAATCAAACCCTGGCTTCGCACTTTTTCGGCAAGCTGTTGGGAACTCATTCCCGGCGACCACACCTGCAGCAGGCGGAGCGTTTCCGGGAGCATCCCCTGGCCTTTGCACAAAGCCGTGTTGTATTCGCGTTCCACGCTGTTCATGCAAAGTAGGGGAAAACCCGCGTGCCGGAACGGAAGCCGGCCGCGTAGGTGGCCGCCATGCGCGCCACGCCGCCGGGCGTGTTCAGCTCCTTCAACGCGCCGATTTGGATCGGCCCGTTGCCGGACGTCGGCTTGGCACCCGCCGCAGCCGCGTCCAGTAACTGCAACGCGGCGTCCTTCGCACAAATCTTCTGGAGATCCGTGATTCCCAGCTTGGAAAGATCGCCGCGCACTTTCGCCTCGCTCTCGCGGGGAAGTCGGAACAGATGGGCGACGCGGCCTTTGCCGATTCGCTCGTCATGCGCTCGGCACGCAGCCTCCGAGGCGGACATCACGGCCGCCGATGCCGCCGTCTTTGGGTAAACCAACTCCAGATACCTGAACCCGACCGCGTCGAGAAACGCAGTTTCCCACCAGCCCGCCGTCGCTTTCTCGCCCAGATGTGCCACCGCGATTCTGAGACCGCACACCGAGGTTTGCAGTGTTGCCATAGAGAAACCCGATTAGGTTCGCGCCTGATTCGACTCCAAGAGCCCGTGCGGTGGAAGCTGTTTCCGTCGCTACGGCAGAAAAGCACACCCTTTGGAGCTTTGCCGGGGAGAACTATCCCGATTTCTCGACGGGAAGGAAGGAAATTCAACACTGCATTGTTCTGCAATCACTTCGCAAATTCATCCGATTCGGCTTCCACATAGCCGGCCTCGGCAAACCGCTTCACGATTTTTCGGAAACGGGGGTCGGGACTGTCCACGAAGTCCCGGAAATACCACCGGTCGCCGACAGGCGTTTTCAACAAAGCGCGCCCGTTGATGTCCCGCAGCGTCTCCGGGTAACGGGCGAGTCCGAACACAGTTTCGCACTTGCGCTCATCCGTCACCATTAGGATGACGGCCCGCTCTGGTGCCAGGCGACAATGCCCCAGGTTCGGACTGAAATCCCAAACCTGTTCCGGCGCGGGCAGCACCACGCCCTTCAATCGTTCATCCTCAATATGCACGCCCCGCACAACGCGCCGCGCGAACTCCCGTCGCTCCGGCGTGTCAAAGACGGCGTTGAGAACCATCGTCGGCTCGAAGCCCATCTTGCGCGCGTCCGTCTCGACTGATTTCAGGAACTCGACAAGCGTTTCAGCGGTGACATCCGCCGCCGCCGACAAGGTGAAATGATAGCTCAGTCCCATGTAAGTAGTATGCTTGACCGCTCAAGCATAGTCAACGCTTCGATGCAGATTTCTTCTTCCACCGCGCCGCCGCCGCGCGCTTTGCGATCCGCTTGCGCGCCGCTGCCGTGAGCATTTTTGCCCGTGCCTTCCCGCCCTTCAAACCGCCCAGCCGCCCCAGCGCCACTGCCGCCGCATTCTTCTCCATCTTCTCCATCTCCCATTCATCTCACAACCCGCTGCCCGTCGGAAGCCGAAATTCACCAGCCCGATGCGTCCTCGACAATCGAATGGTTTCGATGACAAATTGAGCAACCGGCTTCGTCCGGCTTGTGAACGCTAAACGTGAAACGCATTTGTATTTTCTGCGGGTCGTCCTTGGGAATCTCGGCTGATTACCGGCTTGCCGTAGCACATTGCGGCGAGGCACTGGCTGCTCGCAAGATCGCCGTGGTGTACGGCGGCTGCGACCAGGGCTTGATGAAAATTCTGGCCGACTCGGCGCTTTCTGCGGGCGGCGAGGTCATTGGGGTGATTCCGAAGAACTTTGTTGCCGACGGACTGGCCGCCTCAGGAATCACGTCACTCATTGAAGTTGATTCATTGCATGAGAGGAAACAAAGAATGGCGGATTTGTCCGACGCTTTCATCGTTCTTCCAGGTGGCGCTGGAACGACGGATGAGATGTTCGACGCTTTTACTTCACTCTTGCTTGGGTTTCATCGCAAGCCCGTCGGGGTGTTAAACGTCTGCGGATACTTTGACGGCCTGCTCCATTTTCTCAAACACATGGAATCACAGCAGTTCCTTCCCGGGCGGCAGCTTGACATGCTGATCGTAGAGAGGGATTTCGATCCGTTGCTCGCAAGGCTGTTGGCCTTCGTCGCTCCTCCCGGCCCTGACAATCCGGGTGGGCTTGCGCCGAGAACACCCCATTGAGGGCGATGTCCGTAGGCGGCGAGAATGAAAGAGGGAGGTTCGCTCCGATTCCGCTTCGGGATGATTAACTGCTCACTCCCCGCTATTGTCAGACCGTGTCAGTGAAGGTGGTACGCATGGTATAAACTTGTTCTCGTTGAAAGTTGATATCCAACAATTGAGCGTCGTGCTCGGAAGGAATTCCGTGTTGCAGGGCTTGAATGTTTCGATCCCTGAGGGTGCCTCGGTCGCGGTAGAGCGATACTCCCCAAGGTGGGGGGACGCCTGCTTCGTTGAACGTGCCCGGACTCACATAGACCCAGGCGAGTTGTGCGGCCCCGGGATATGCTGTTCCAAAATCAGCCTCTAGCTCCCTCTCCAAGCATGATTTGTAGGTCTGGAATCTGTGACTCCATTTAGTCGGCGACAGTGCGATATCCGTGCGGGGCTCGAAGGAATCCAAGGCGCAATCCCATTTCCGAGACCGGCGGTTTCGCGCAATTCTTCCCTTGTTGGAACCGCTTTGGCTGCTCAGCCGCTCTAACCGCACAAATACTGGTCGTGTGTAGATGTCAGGCAAACTTAGCAAGCTTCGTGCATCCGGTTCGTCGAAGTACCTGCGTAACGCTCTCTTGTACCAGCTGTGGCCTTCTGGACTGCTGCGACGTGAACCCTCAAGCCAGTAGTACGCCTGTTTACCCGTTTTCGACCAAGTTCCAAAGGGTCCCGGACTTAGCCAGGCCAAATCTAGAGCCAGCACCTCAAGAAGTTGTTTTTTCTTCGAAGACGATGGAATCTGAAAGTAACTCTCGTCGGAGTGCCCCTCCAACGCCTGCACAATCTGGATGAGTGAAGCACCGCACTGCTGAGTGGTCGCTGGCTCTTGAAGCAAATCAACACAGGATGATTCCAGCTTGAGGAGCGCGCCATTCCGCCTGACGTCCAGACTATTCGTGCTTTCGTGCATAAGGGCGAAACTGCTCAGCGCATCTTTTGCCAAGCCATGATTCGCAACGCTGGCCCGTTGCTTCGCGACGTCAGGACCTTGGGAGAAATCACTTCGTTGAGGTGCAGTGTCAAGCCGGCTGCGTCCGCAGCCTCCATGATTTCCTGCTGCGAGCGCAAAACCCGAAATAATTGGCCAGGTAGTTGCTGGCCGCCAGCAGTTATATCTTTGCTCATCACGATAGGCTTTTCAGACCTTTTCAATTCGTACCTCTCTATCTCGCGATTGACATCAAGCATCCCGCAGATCAAATGCCCACCCTCACGCAGTACAGAAGTCGCGGAAGCAAAGCAGGCAGCAATACCCTCAACTTCATCCATCAGAAAAACCGCTGTTGCGACATCGAAATTTCTGTAATTGAAAATAGCCGTCTGATCGATCGGGAGTTCCAAATCGGCGTACCTCCATTCTACCCGACCCCATCAAACTGGTGCTGGCCGGAGCAGTCCCATTTGGCGTGGTCGGCGGCGATCTGCTGGTGGCAGCAGTTGCCAAAGGGGCGCCCTTGGTCGCCATCGGCGTGGTGAACGAAAACACGCCGACGGTGTTTCTGGTGGATGAGAAATCCGACATTCGTGGGCCGAAAGACTTCGCCGGAAAAAAAGTCGGGGTTCTGCCGGGCACCAACACCGAGCGCGTGTACCAACTCATGATGAAACGCGCCGGTGTGCAGCGAAACACCGTGACAGAAGTGCAAATCCCCTTTGACCTCCAAACCTTTTTGCTCAAGCAGTATGATGTCCGGCCGGCGTTTATCTACGATGAAACGGTGAGCCTGGAACAAAAGGGCCTCAAATACCGGGTAATCAAGCCGGACGAATTCGGTGTGGTGTTCACGGGCACGGTGTACTTTACGACGAGAGAGAAATTGCAAAAGGAGCGGGCT
This sequence comes from Verrucomicrobiota bacterium, assembly GCA_025457745.1. Taxonomy (GTDB): domain Bacteria; phylum Verrucomicrobiota; class Verrucomicrobiia; order Limisphaerales; family JADLHS01; genus JALOTT01. The sequence goes on along the minus strand of JALOTT010000209.1, from coordinate 725 downwards.
GCCGTCGTACAACTCCTGAAAACACTTGTCGAGGGATGGCAGTTCGCCATGGCCGAGCCGGAAGCCTCCATTGGCGATCTCGTTGCAGCTTTTCCCTCCCTGGATAAGGCTCGTGAGAAACGAGCATTGGAACTGGGGAAGCCCTACTTCTCCGGCTCAAAGGGATTTCCTTTGCAGTGCGATACCGAGGTGTGGAAAAAAATGATCCGCGGCCTTGAGGAAGTTGACGCAATTCCAGCAAACAGCGTCAAAGTTGATCAAGTCTGGGACCCGTCGCCGCTAACGGAGGCCTATGCGCTTACACAGAAATAACCGACAGTTCAAAATTAGGAACGGCTTTGGCGAGGACTACAAGACGTGTCGCCTTGCGGCATGGGGGGACCTGGCGCATAGCTGGCTGGAGTACACGCAGGGAGACACTTTCCACCTGAAAGCTCATGAGAAGATTTCCGAAATGGTCCTCCTCGTAAAGGCTCCGGGCCCGGCCTCGCTGATCGATTTGGGCTGTGGTCCCGGACATTTCCTGCAGATGATAAAACCACGAACTTCCTGGAAGCGAGTCGTCGGCATTGATTTCTGTCATAAGATGCTAAAGATCGCCGACGCGATGGACATGAGTCAGGCGCATCGCCGCGCGCGTCTGCCTTGGCAGGTGTTTGCCGAGTTGATGCAGCGCGCGTTGCGGCCGCTGGCGCAAGCCCGTCGGCATCCCGAGGCGTTCTGGC
>JALOTT010000208.1 GCA_025457745.1 Verrucomicrobiota bacterium | reverse complement strand
TCGAGGAACTGTTGGAACAATTGGGGATTCGCGGCTTGAGCTACTCACGACGCTCTGACAGCACGGCGCTCTTTCTTGAATCCGCCACGCTGCATCTGGGCAAACAACCGCTGGGCGAGGTGGGTCAGTTATTGCCGACGCTTGCCAAGAAATATGATCTGCGCGATGCGGTGTTGCTCGCGGAGTTGAATCTAGACCTGCTGATCGCCCGACGGGCTTCCGGCAAATCGTTCAAGCCGCTGCCGCAATTCCCGTCCATCCGCCGCGACGTGGCGATGCTCGTGCCCGAAGCGACGACACACGAATCCGTGTTGCAGACGGTCAAGCAGGCCAAGCCGGCAAACTTGGAAGCCGTGGAGTTGTTCGACGTATTCCGTGGCAAGAACGTGCCGGAAGGGCAGAAGAGTCTGGCTTACGCGTTCACCTATCGCTCGGCGGAAAAGACGTTGACCGACGCCGAAGTGAACACGGCGCACACGAAAGTGGTGGAAGCGTTCAAGGCGCAGTTGCAGGCGGCGGTGAGAGAGTAGCCGCGTTTGTGAAAACGCGGAGTCCACTCGTCCGTTGTTGATCTGACCGCGCTTGCACAAGCGCGGCTACGACTGCCGACCGCGTTATTGCAAGCGCTGCTACACCAGTTTCTTTAGCCTCGCATCCTCCGTAAGCTTCTTGACCAGTTCCTTTACTTTTTGCGCCTGGCTTTTGTGGGCGAGCAGCACGGCGTCGTCGGTTTGGACCAGGATTGAATCACGCAGGCCGACCACGGCGATGGGCGTGCGGCGGTCTTTGGTGCGGGCGTCGTAGATGAGGTTGCGCGCGGCGTCCACATGGATGAAATCCGCCACGGCGCAATTGCCTTCCGGGTCCGGTTTGAGGTGACGGGCAAGCGCGTTCCAAGCGCCCAAGTCGTCCCACTCGAACGCGCCATCGGCCACGATGACGTTTTGAGCGTGTTCCATGAGTGCGTAATCAATGGAGATGCGTTTGATGTCGGGATATTCCTTGGCCAGCACTTTGGCGAGTTTGGCGGGTTGGTTTGCCACTTTGAACCAGCGCTGGCACGCGGCGTACATCTCCGGCTGATGCTTCTGCAAACCTTCCGTCACGGTCACGAACGACCAGATGAACATGCCCGCGTTCCAACGATACTGGCCGGTGTTGACGTATTCGAGCGCACGGTCAAAGTGCGGCTTCTCGACGAATTGCTCCGCGCGGTGGAAAACAGTTTTGTAAGCTTTTACGCCCGGTGGCGGTGGAAGCGCCTCGCCCACGCGGATGTAACCGTAGCCCGTCGCCGGTTCGGTCGGCTTGATGCCGATGGTGATAATGGCCTGCCCGCGCGCAGCCAGATCAAAGGCATCGGCCAGCACTTGTTGAAACTTCTTCTCGTCAGGAATGACGTGGTCTGCCGGCAAGACCGCCATGACGCCGGTGGTCGAACGCGCGCCCACAAGCGCCGCGCCCAACGTGACGGCGGCGCAAGTGTCGCGTCCAATCGGCTCGGCGATGAGATTCTGCTTCGGGATTTTCGGCAGTTGTTTGCGCACCTCCGGCAACTGGGCCTCGGTGGTGATGACAAAAATATTTTTCGCCGGCACGAGCGGTAACACGCGGTCCACGGCTTCCTGGAGAAACGAGCGTTTGCCCAGCAAGGCGAGCAACTGCTTGGGCATCTTTTCACGGCTCACCGGCCAAAAACGCTCGCCGCGTCCGCCGGCCATGACGATGACGAAATGGTCTTTAATGTCGGTTTTGGTTTTCATGATGTTTGATGCGAATTACAAGGATTTTCACTGATTGAATCCGTGTCTAAATTGATTTCACCGCGTCGGCCAGGGTTTTGACGAACGCACCGACTTTGGTGACGAGTTCGGGGGAATTCCCGCCGTGTGCAATCTGATTCACGACGGCGCTGCCGACCACCACGCCGTCCGCCTCGCGCGCCACAAGCCTGGCTTGTTCAGGATTGGATATGCCGAAGCCGACGGCGATGGGCAGCGTCGTGTGCGCACGGATTTTGGCGACTTGTTCGGTGAGGTTTGAGGCCACTTTGGTTTGCATGCCGGTCACGCCTTCGCGGGAAACACAGTAGATGAAACCTGAGCCGCGCTTCACGATGAGTTCCATCCGGTCTTCTGGCGTCGTTGGGGCAACGAGGTAGATGTGGCACAAACCTGCTTTGCGCATGAGCGTTTCGTAATTCTCGCTCTCCTCCGGGGGCAAATCCAGAACCAGCAGGCCGTCCACGCTGGCTTTCGCCGCGTCGGTGATGAACTTCTCCATGCCGACCTTGTGAATCAGGTTGAAGTAAATGTAGAGAACGATGGGGATTTGCGACTGCTTGCGAAGCGTGGCGATCGTTTCGAGCAACTTGGGCGGGGTCGTGCCGGATTCCAATCCGCGTTGCGCGGCGAGTTGGTTCACCAGACCGTCGGCCAGCGGATCGCTGAATGGCACGCCGAGTTCCAGCACGTCCACCCCGGCTTTGTCGAAAGCTACGGCGAGTTGGCGCGTGGCTGTGAGATTCGGGTCGCCCGCGCCGATGTAAACGATGAAAGCTTTCTTGCCCTCGCGCTTGAGCCGGGCGAAGCGTTCGACGATGCGATTCATGTGGCCGAAAGTGTCAGGTGTCAGGTGCCAGGTATCAAGTTTGGAGTTCCGCTTTTGCGCCTTTGCTCGGACACGTCCAGAACTCATAACGGCTGGAAAACCACGCTCGACAACTTTTTACGTCTGGAATAGTCTCACCGCATGAAAATGTATAGGCGGAAGACCCCGCCAATCCACATCATTGAGGTCATCTCATGTCAGACAATATGTTTCGGCAGTATCAGGAGGCCGTGAAGAAGATGGACGATGCAGAACTCGCTCGCTGGACTGGCGGCTGGCGTCCCGGCTCCGACCCGTTTGTTGCCGGTCAGATGGAGATTCAGCGGCGGAGCGAGGAGAAGCACAGTCGGCGCGAGGACACAGTTGCGCTACGAGCATGGATAGCCATCGGCATATCCACTGCCGCACTGGCTGTTTCAATTCTGGCTCTTGTTTTGAAATTGAAGTGACGCGGCGTTAGGCCACCGACCACGCAGAGGTCAAAAGTATGAAAACATCCGTTGGACTGTGGGATGCATTGTTTGGCGTGAGAATCACTATTGAACACCCCTCGCCAAATGGCGGAGTCAAGAAGGTACAAGTTACGAAGAAGTGGTTCGACCAGATGCAGCGTGAGCGTAAGATTAAGCCAGTCTCTGGGCCGATGGTTCCGGTAAACATCTTAGACAGTTCCGGAGGACTAGACCCGAAGCAGTTTGACGACCCTACGGATTATCTGGACGCACTCGCAAAGCGCGGCGATTACTTTGTCGAGTTTTGGACCGTCGGAGTGGAGGTTTCGGAGGAGCAGTATCGAAAGTTTCTCGACCCTGACACGCAAGAACTCTACGCACTAAAACGACATCAGGACGGCGCACCTAACACGTATCTTGTGCGCAGAGACTTATGGGAAGACGTCCGCAAGGTATGACATGGTGTCCTAACTCAAGGACAGGCAAAATTCATTTCGTTGCGTGGCCCGCCGCCCACACCAGCCGCGGACCTTCGAGCGTCAGATTCGGTTCAATCCATGTAATCTCCGGCAGCTTCACGGCAATCAATCGCGCGTAACCACCGCTGGTTTATTCCACCCGGAGCGCTTGTTCGAGCAGATTCGGCAGGTGGGCGAGGAGGGCAGTGTTGCTCACCACCACCGTCGCGCCGGCCTGGCGTGCCGCCGCTTGCAGCGGTTCAGCGGATTCGTCCGCAAAGGCGAGAACCGGGATGTGGGCCGTGTCGGGACTTCTCCGCAGTCTGGCGATGACGGCGGAGATGTCATCGTGACTGGATTCCAAGTCGGCGAAGATCAGCATTGGGCCTTCCGACTTGGCAATGGCGGCGAGTTGGTTCGCGTCCGTGAGTGGTTGCACGCGATAATTGAGGTCCTGTAGCCGGTTCACCAGTTGGCTGCCGGGCATCAGCTTTTCATAGAGTACGAGTGCCAAGGGCTGAGTCACGCCCGAAGGTGCAGTGAATGAGGTTGAATTGCAAAAATTTTCTGCCTGAGCGGGTTGCGTCGAAACCGCCCGGTGCGAGTTGATGGGTTTTCCAAGGATTTAACCAGATTTTTGGGTGGATTTTTGGCTGGATTTGGGTGGATTTGGGCTTGACGGGCTTTGGCGGAAAATATAATCTGTCGTGGAACGGTAAAGTTTGCTGGCTGTCGCCAGCGCGCAAAAGTCGGAAGAATTACTTTCTACCGACTTTTTTGTTCCCTGCGTGGGATTGCCGTCACGAGCGTATGAATGCTGACTTTCTAGCCGTTCTGGAGTTCTGGGAGCGGGAAAAAGGCATCAGCCGCGACATTCTGGTCGCGGCGGTGCAGGAAGCGCTGTTGTCCGCCGCCAAGAAGGCGGTCGGCGCGGCGCGCGAACTGCGCGTCGAGATTGACCCCAAGAACGGCGACATCCGGGCCTACGCGAAACAGGTCGTGGCCGACCGGGTCATTTCCAAGCATGACCAGATTTCGGTGTTTGACGCCCGGCGGATCAAAGCCGACGCCCAGGTGGGCGAGGAACTGGAAATCGAGGTCACGCCCACCGGCTTTGGGCGCATTGCCTCCCAATACGCCAAGCAGTCCCTCATGCAGCACATCCGGCGCGCGGAGAAGGCGCTCATTTTCACCGAGTTCAAGGATCGCGTCGGCGACATCATCAGCGGCACCGTGCGCCGATTTGACCGCTCCGACGTGATCGTGGACCTCGGCAAGTACGAGGCGCTGTTGCCGAATAAGGAACGTGTGCCCACAGAGGAATACCAGGTGGGCGAACGCATTCGCTGCTACGTCAAGGCCGTCGAGGAAGGCCCGCATGGTCCGGAGATCATTCTGTCCCGCGGCGACCCACGTTTCGTCATCAAATTGTTTCAACTGGAAGTTTCAGAAATCAACGACGGCACCATTGAAGTCAAGGGCATCGCGCGGGAGGCGGGCTTTCGCACCAAGCTGGCGGTCTGGACGCGCGACGCAAAAGTGGACCCGGTTGGCGCGTGTGTCGGCCTGCGCGGGCAGCGGGTGAAGAACATTGTTCGTGAACTGAACAATGAAAAAGTGGACATCATACGCTGGGATTCCAACGTCAGAACCTTTATCACCAATGCCTTGGCGCCAGCCAAACTGAAAACCTTTGAGATAGATGAGGCCAAACACCGCGTCAAAATCATCACGAGTGACGATCAGCTTTCGCTCGCCATCGGCAAGCGCGGCCAGAACGCGCGGCTCACGTCCAAACTCACCGGCTGGCAGGTGGACATTGAGGCCGAAGTCGTGGTCACCAAGGGTTTCGAGGAACAAGTGGCTGAGGCGGTCGAGTTGCTGGCGGTCATTCCGGGAATTGTGCGCGAGCAGGCCGACGCGCTCGTGCATGCGGGTTTGACCCGCCTGGAAGATTTGTTGCAAGCCGACCTCAGCGATCTGGCCGGCATCCCGCAAATCGGGGAACAAGCCCCGGCGATTTTGGAAGCGGCACGGGCCGAAGCGGAACGCCGGAAGATTCAACTGGGTGGCGATGCAGCCGCTGTCTGATGTTATGGTTGCGGCGCGAAGTCTTGGTTCAGTTCGCGTTTAGTTTATGAACGCGGCACGGCAAAGTTGGTGGAGTTGGTTGGTAGCGACAGAAAATTATGCCTGTTCGGATTTACGACATTTCGAAAAAGCTCGGCTTGGGGAACAAGGAGATCATCTCCAAGGCCAAGTCGCTGGGCATTATCGCGGCCAAGGTTGCCTCTAGTTCGCTCGACAAGATTACGGCTGAGTATCTCGAAGGTGAGTTGCTAAAAGACCATCCTGAAATCACCGCACCTAAGCCCCCGCCGCCTGCCCCCGCCCCCGCGCCCCACGAACCAATCAAAGTCGTCACCGCGCCGCCCGAACCCGCGACCACGACGGCAACCATCGCGCCGCCGCCACCAGAGGTTGAGGAAGCACCCAAGCCGCCAGACGAACCGGTCGTCAAACTGCCCCCGCCACCCCCGCCGCCGCCAGCGGGACCGAAGGTTGGGGAAAAAGTCGGCTTCATTCAATTGCCGCAAAAGCCGGGGGCCAAACCGGGCGATCGGGGAGGCAGCGTGCGGGGATCATCGCGCCAACCAGGGCCGGGCAGGACTGAATTCACGCGGCGGGGTGATATCCGTAGCGTGCGCGGCGGAACCACCGCCCCCGGCAGCCGCGGCACACCCGGCGCCAGAACTCCCGCGCCCCAAAGAAGTGCCGGAGAATCCAAACCCACCCAGCCGGCGAAAGCCGAACCGAAGATTGTTTTACCCAGCGATGCCCAAGTCATCATTATCAAGCCGCCGATTGTCGTTCGCGACCTCGCCGAGCAACTCAAACAGAAACCGTTCAAGGTCATTGCCGATTTGATGGAACTGGGCGTTTTCGCCAACGTCAATCAGGCGATTGACGAACAGATCGCCCAGCAGATTTGTGCGAAGTATGGTTTCCGTTTTGAGGTCGAGAAACGTGCCAAGGGCGAAGGCGTCGTCCACACGCAGATAAAAAAAGTCGAGTTGGATCGCGACGACAAACCCGAGGACCTCAAGCCCCGCCCGCCGGTCGTCACCATTATGGGCCACGTGGACCACGGCAAAACCTCGCTGCTCGACGTGATTCGCAAGGCCAACGTCGCCGCAGGCGAAGCGGGGGGCATCACCCAGCATATCGGCGCTTATACGATTTCCTTCCCGCATCCCGAGCGCAAAAACGATCTTCAACAGATCACCTTCCTCGACACGCCCGGCCATGCCGCGTTCAGTTCCATGCGCGCGCGTGGCGCGAATGTCACTGACATCGTCGTGCTTGTGGTC
>JALOTT010000207.1 GCA_025457745.1 Verrucomicrobiota bacterium | reverse complement strand
CAGCCCGGGTTGAGGAAATCCGGCAAAAATTCCCCGGCGTAGCGGTAACAACAGCCTGGCAGGATCTGGCCATCAAACCGCAAGTGGCGATCCTTGGGCTGCCCACTCGCACGGTGATCCAGGAGGCTCCCGAATTGCTGGCGTCTGGTATTTGCACAGTCGATTGCTTTGACATGCACGGCGAGCCTTTCTTGAACCTGCGGGCGACCCTATCCCCGGTGGCAATCGCCAACGGCAGCGTTTCGGTAATGGGAGCCGGGGTGGATCCGGGTGTCAGCACCATCATGCGTTCCCTATTTGAGCTGTGGGCGCCCACCGGCCTGACGTACGTCACCTACGGACCCGGGATGAGCATGGGCCACACTGTGGCAGCCAAATCCTACGCCGGGGTGAAGGACGCCCTTTCCATCACCCGCCCGGGCGACCCTGGTTGTCACAAGCGTGATCTATACCTCGAAATTACAGACGGTTACGAGTTTGAGCGCTCTTTTGTTGTTTTCCTGGGACATGAAGTCGTAGAAGCCGCTCATGGTTGCCAGACGTGGATTTTTGCAGCGGCTGATCCAATGCACGGCCACGCTGACTACCGCCCGGCGGATGGCGGCCAGGTTGAGCGCCGCGTTGCGGTGGCGCACACGGCTGCGGTCTTCTCCGGCAATGACGTCCAGGCGCTGGTGCAAGCCGTTTTCAATTCCCCAATACTTGCGATCGGCCTCGAGCATCTGCTGGGCATTCATCTGGGCCGCTGGTCGCGAGGTAATGAGAAACTCAATTGCGGGTTCTTTGGCTGGCTGGCCCGGGATTTCAATGCGGCGGGTGAGTTGGGCGGCTTGTGCGGCAAAGGGAAAGTTGGCCCGGCTGGGGCTGACTTCAAAAGCGCTGAGGCTGCGTTCTTCGGGCCGCCCGCGGTTGATCTCAGAGGTGGAGGCGCTGGAGGTTGTGTCCCGAGGGGGAAAATGCGCGCGACAGACTTTTGTGGAGTTGTCTCACGTTCTTCTGGACTCCGGGCTGATTGCCTTTGACGGGCAAGAGATAATCGCCGCCTTTTTCCTGCACCACAATGCGCGCTGTTTCGGCCTGGGTGTTGAGCGCATCGGCGGTGACGAGTGAGCCCTCCAGATCAATCCGCTTGAGCACGGCCTGGACAGCGGGGATTTCGTTGGAACCTTCGGCGACGGGTTCCGAACCGAGCCAGCGTCCCTGGGTGACGGAGTAGGCGCTGGCCACTTTCAATCCCTGGCTGTTGAGCAGTTCCTTGCCATCGACCGAGACATGGTCGCCCGCCGAATCACGCTTGCCCAGCAGATGGTCCTGCCAGCGCAGCAGCGCGCGCTGCAACGCCGCATTGTCCAAATGCCGGAGCAGGCGGGCAAAGGTGGATTCACTCGGCGCAATGTAGGTGTGAATGCGTTTGCTGAAATCCCGTGGAAAGCGCAGCGCGATTCTTTGCTCCCGCGTCAGGTTGCGCGCAAAGGCCGCCAGATCGCGCTGTCCCAGGCAAACTTTGCACATCATGGCGCACACCGTCACGGCCACCAGACTGCTGATGGAGTGATCGCCCTTGCGCCGGCGCCAGTCGGGAAGGTCGCCAAACAAGCGGTCCATCTGCCGGAGTTCTTCGGGCGCTTGGGCGCCATCAGGCGCGCGATCCGCTTCACACGCCTGGCAGGCCGCAGGCAAATTGCGGCCCCGCAGGATCGTCCGTGCGCCGGGCTGGAGTTCCCGCACCCAGAGTTGCTTGGGTTTGTGATGCGGCTCATAAAAATCCTGGCGTGAACGTTGAAACCCTTGAGTCTGGCCGAGCAACGTCCAGCCGCTGGCCTTGTAGGTAGTGCCGCGAAAGCGCTCGGGATCCACGAACGTTTCGGCAATGAGAACGGCGTGGTGATAGGCATCCTCCCAATCCGAACTGAGCCGTTGGAGGTTCAGCTTCATGACGCGGCTGGCGAGATTGGGAATATGAAATGCCTCGGGAATGAAGAAGCGGCTGTTGTTGACCGCCAGCGGCAGACGCCGCTTCTTCTGCCGGTCCGACCAGCCAATCCATTGTTCGCGCAGCTTGAGTTTGTATGCCGCAGCGTTCCAGACCAAAAGGGCGACCCACTGGCCTTGATACTCCGCAACGTAACGCAACTGCTCTCCCACGAACTACCAAGAGGCGGCGTGCAGAGGACTGACGCGCCCTACCTGAAATCAGCGGGGCAGGCGGCGGTGTTCGCGTTCGTGTCTTGAGTGACTTTGAACTTTGAACTTTGCCCGCGCACCCGTATAACCTCCGCATGTCCGAGCCGTTTGCACAGCCGATCAATGCCAGCACGCGCTATTGCGCAGTGTATGGCCATCCCATCAAACATTCCGCCTCACCCGCCATGCAGAACGCCGGCATCGCGAAGCTCGGACTGAATTGGCGCTACCTCGCCTTTGAGGTTCACCCCGACAATTTGCGCGCCGCTATCGCTGGGGCGAAGGCGATGAAATTCATCGGCTTGAATCTGACCGTCCCGCACAAGGTGCTGGCGGTGGACATCGTGGATGTCGTGGACGATGGAGCGAAGCAATACGGCGCCGTGAACACGGTCCGTTTCGAGGTCCGGGCGCCGTCGGGCGAATGGCGGCCACTGGCGCAGTGGGAAGGGGGCGAGGTTTCGGAGACGCGCAGTCAGGGTTTCAATACGGATGCGGAGGGTTTTGCGCTGTCCCTGCGCGAGGAATTCTCCAACCTGACTCTGGCCGGCGCGAGCGTCGTGCTGATCGGCACAGGCGGGGCGGGCCGCACGGTGGCGCTCCGCATGGCCCAGGCAGGTGTGAGGGTAATGTCGCTGATTGACGTGGACGCCAGCCGGGTCGAGCAGTTGGTCCGCGAACTGGGCAAAGGCTTTCCCTCGACGCGGGTGCGAATCGGTTACCCGGACAAGACTGAACGCGCGGATTTGCTGGTGAACGCCACGCCGTTGGGTTTGAAATCAGGCGACCCCTTGCCGTTGGATCCGGCGCGCTGGCCGGTGGGGAACGCCGGGTTTGTCCATGACTTGATTTATCAGCCGGCGGAAACGGCGTTGCTCAAGGCGGCCAAAGCTGCCGGTTGCCGCACGGCCAATGGGATCGGCATGTTGCTCTACCAAGGAGCGAAGGCGCTGGAGATTTGGAGCGGCCAGACTGCGCCGGTCGCCGAGATGAAGCTGGCATTGGAAGCGCAAGTTTATGGGCCGGGCCACTGAATAATTCATGCCGACGCGAATTCCACACGTTCTCCCTCACCCTCACCCTCTCCCGCTGGGAGAGGGAACAGCAGGTGGTGCTCTTGGGATTTTCGGAAGCCCGTCCGCAAACGCCGTCGCTCGATTTGTCGTGAAACTGACTCCGATTCTCCCTCTCCCTCAGGGAGAGGGCCGGGGTGAGGGTGAGCCTTGCTTCGATCAACCGGTTTATGGACGCGCTTAAAGCCATCTTCAACCCCGACCTCTGGGCGCGGGTGCCGTTCGAGTTCTGGGCGCTCGTTTTCTTCGTGTTCGGCTGCATGGTGGGCAGTTTCCTCAACGTTTGCATCCACCGGATGCCCTTGGGCATGAGTATCGTGTCACCGCCGTCCCATTGCCCGCACTGCAAGTATTCCATCCCGTGGTTTCTCAACGTGCCGCTCGTCACGTGGCTCGCGTTGCGCGGCAAATGCAAGAACTGCGGCACGCCGATTTCAGTCCGGTATTTCCTGGTCGAACTGCTGACAGGCGTGGCGTTTCTCGCTTGCTGGCTGCACTTCGGTCGCGGTTCGGCGGCGCTGGCGTTGGTGTATGCCATCTTTCTCGCCGGCTTGATCGCGGCGACGTTCATTGACTTCGAGCATTTCATCATCCCGGACGAAATCACGTTCGGCGGCATGGTCGTCGGGTTCATCGCCTCGTTCTTTCTGCCCAGCCTGCATGGGGAGACTTCCTTGACTGGTGGCATGAAGCAAAGCCTGCTCGGCCTGGGCGTCGGTGCGGGACTGATTTACGGAATCCTGCGGCTCGGCAAACTGCTTTTCGGCAAACAGCGGCTGGCGTTGCCCACCGGCACGAAAATCATCTTCTCCGAAACCGCCGTGCATCTGCCGGACAAGGATATCCCGTACGAAGAACTGTTTTATCGCCCGTCCGACGTCATCGCGCTGCAAGCTTGTACGGTCGAATTGGTGGATCGTTGTTACAAGGATGTGCTCGTGCGGCTCTCGCCCAAATCGCTCCAAATCGGCGACGAAAAAATGAATCCTGAAGAAGTGCCGCATCTGGAAGCCGTGAGTGCGGAGATTGTGCTGCCACGCGAGGCGATGGGCTTGGGCGACGTGAAATTCATGGCGGCCATCGGGGCGTTTCTCGGCTGGCAGGCGGTGGTATTTTCGCTGATGGTCAGTTCCATGATCGGCGCGTGCGTGGGGGTGGCGCTCATCGTCCTGCGGAGACGCGAATGGTCCTCGCGCCTGCCCTACGGCCCATATATCGCGCTGGCGGCGGTGATTTGGATGTTTGCCGGTCAGAGCATCCTGCAACGCTTCTTCCCCTGATTGGAATTTGAATGGTTTTGCCTATGAAATCCAAATTACGTGTGGTCGGTTCGACAGAACGGTTGCGTTCGCTGGTCGCGCTTTGGCTGGTGCTGTTTTTTATCACCGCGACGCTCCTTGCCGGTGAAAAGTATCTCGCCCTGAATCAACCCGACGGCATCGCCCTGTTGCCGCCACCGCCAGTGCCGAATTCCGCCGAACAAGCCGCGGATCTGGCCTCGGCGCGCGCAGTGTTCCAGGCCGCACCACCCGAGGAGAAAGCCCGGGCGGAGAAGTACGCATTCCTTACGATTTTCAAATTTGCGCCGGTGATCGGCGAGTATTTCAAACACGGGAAGGTGCCGAAGACCGAAGCCTTCTTCGACAAGGTGAAGGCCAGCCTCGGGAATTCAATCAACCCGGCAAAGGAATATTGGAAGCGAGAGCGCCCGTACCAAGCGGACGCGACGCTGAGTTATGGCAAACCCGAATCCAGTTATAGTTATCCCAGCGGACATTCGGCGGTCGGCACGGTTCAGGCGTTGATACTCGGTGAACTTTTTCCCGACAAACGGGAGGCCATCCTGGAGATTGGCCGCAGCATCGGCTGGGATCGAGTTGTGATCGGCAAACATTTTCCGACGGACGTTTACGCGGGACGCACGCTCGCTCAGGCCATTGTACGCGAACTGAAAACCAACCCCGATTTTCAGCGCGATTTTGCCGAGGCTAAAGCCGAGGTGCGGGCGGCGCTGGCCTCGCAAACTCCCGGCAAATAGGCTCGCGCCACCGCGGGCGGATCCAGCCCGTTTTCTCCCAAGATTCTCATGGCCTGCCGCCGCGAACGAGACCAAGTTAAAATTGGGTGTGGAATTGCATTGTCGCGCCCTTGTTTTCCAGAACGGGTGAACACGCTGGGCCGCGTTGAATATGAAAACGTTTCGCGAAGCTGTGTGCGCGCGCTTCGACATTTCGCCGGACGCTTACGAACAGGAGGAGCTCTGGCGTTGTTTCTTCCCACCGGCCCTCGCGCCCGGCTGCATGAGCGTGTCCGAAGTGCGCTTGGAGTTGAACGATCATCGGGATCACCGGCGGTTGGCGGGTTTGAGGCGGCGCATCCTGCATTTGCGACTTTCCGGGCAAAGACTCGTGAATCTGGCGGGGATGGTGATGCAGTGAACCTGCCGGCGTCGAGTGGTCGCGCGCCTTCCAACGCAAAGAATCTCTTTGAATTCCGGGCCGTTCATCGGCAACATCCGCGCTCTGTTTTGAATTGTAGCCGCGGCTCGTGAGAGCGCGGCTGAATGGGTTTTGAATTCCACCCGCGCTCTCACGAGACGCGGCTACGAAAATGGCATGAAACGCACACATCATTGCAACGAACTGCGCCCGGCGCATATCAAACAAATCGTCACGCTTTCCGGCTGGGTTCACTCCCGCCGCGACCTCGGCGGGTTGATCTTCATTGACGTCCGCGACCGCGAGGGGCGCACGCAAACGGTGTTTGATCCGTCGGTCATGCCGCAGGAATTGTTCGAGCGCGCCGCCGCGCTGCGCAGTGAATGTGTCGTGAGCATCACCGGCCGCGTCCGTCAGCGTCCGGAGGGCACGACCAACCCGAAAATCCCCACCGGCGAAGTTGAAGTGGTTGCCAGCGCGCTGGACGTTTTGAACATGGCCGAAGTGTTGCCGTTCCCGGTGGACGACCCTGAAGCCGCGGCCAAAGTGAATGAAGAGTTGCGGCTGAAATATCGCTATCTCGATTTGCGCCGACCGGAGATGGCGCGCAATCTCCGCCTGCGCTCGAAAGTGGCCACGGCTACACGGGTGTTCATGGACGAACAGGGTTTTCTGGAAGTCGAAACGCCCACGCTGTTCAAGTCCACGCCCGAAGGCGCGCGCGAATTTCTCGTGCCCTGCCGCACCAACCCGGGTCAGTTCTACGCCCTGCCGCAATCACCACAGCAGTTCAAACAAATCCTCATGGTCGCGGGCGTCGAAAAATATTTCCAACTGGCGCGCTGCTATCGCGACGAGGATTTGCGCGCTGACCGCCAGCCGGAGTTCACCCAGATTGACATCGAAATGAGCTTCATTGAGCGCGAGGACATTTACTCGCTCATCGAGGGGCTACTGCAACGGGTCTGGAAGGTCGCGCTTAACGTGGATGTGCCCACGCCGTTCCCCCGGCTGACGTTCGAGGAAGCGTTGAACCGTTACGGCATTGACAAGCCCGACACGCGGTTTGGGATGGAGTTGGTGGATTTCACCGAGGAATTTCGCGCGAGCACGTTCAAGGTTTTCAGCGGCGCAATCGCCAGCGGCGGCGTCGTGAAGGTGATCAACGCCAAAGGTCTGGCGGGCGCGACGCAGGGGCAGAT
>JALOTT010000206.1 GCA_025457745.1 Verrucomicrobiota bacterium | reverse complement strand
CTGATGGTCTGCGCGTTGTTGTAGATACCCGATTTCCAGGGTGCTACACCTGAAAAGAACGCGGTGCGAGAAGGCGAACAAACCGGCGCGGCGGTGTAGGCGCGCGTGAAGGTCACTCCACTGCCGGCCAGCTTGCGAAGATTTGGTGCGATCACCTTGCCTGCATAGCGATCCGCATCGTCCAGCATCCAACTGTTCAAATCGTCAGAAATTAGGAAGAGCACGTTCATCCGCTGATCGGCCGCATCGGCCCTGGTGACGCCAATCGCTGAGACAATCAGCAGGACTGCCAAGCAAATCTTGTTCATGTTTGTCATCTCCTATTGTGAATTCTTTTCGAGTGTTTTCATCAGCTCTCACCAACCAGCGCCCAGCCACCGAGCAGCAGCGCACCCAGCACGAGTGCATCAATATTCATCACTTGGCCTTCCTGTTCTTACGAACCGTGCCCGCTGAGCCGCTCGCCGCTTTGTCCTGCTCGATCGCCATGAAGGCCTTGAGCACAGCGCCGAGTCGTTCGCGGTCACTGATGAAATCCTCGCTCCCGGCTTTCGCCTCGCTGTACCGCTCCTTGTCAGAACTCACCGGGATGTCGTAAAGCGTGCCGTTCTCGTGAAGGCGGAAACGCCTGTCGCGCACGAAGTATCCCTTCTTGAAGCTCATCAACACCTGCTGGCGATCCTTGCCAGTCGTGCCCAGCAGGTTGTGGGACAAATCCATGCCGTCGATCTCGCGGTCGAGCTTGATACCGGCCACCGATGCGATCGTCGGCAGCACGTCGACGAGGCAGAACAGCTCGTCCCGCACGCCCGGCTTGATCTTGCCCGGCCACCACGCAAGCAGCGGCACGCGCGTGCCTGACTCCGTCATCGAGCCCTTGCCGCCCTTGAGGTCCATGCCCGGCAGCTTGCTGGTGATCGACTTGTGCGTGCCGTTGTCGCCCGTGAACAGGATCAGCGTGTTCTTTTCGAGGCCGTGCTCTTTGAGCTTCGCCATGATCTTGCCGACGATGTCGTCCATGTATGTGATCATGTGTCCGAACGCGACCGTGCTCTTGTCGAGGTCGTCGGTGAACTTTGTCCGCGCCAGCTTCTCGAGCGACGGCGGATGCTGGAACGGCGAGTGCACCAACGCCATCGGGTAGTAGATCAGGAACGGTTTGCCCCGGTTCGTGTCAATGAAATCCAGCAGATGCTTGCTGTAATAGTCCGGCCCGTAGTCCTTGTCCGTGCCGATGAAGAGCTTGCTGTTCCGGTAGATGTGCGGGCTGTAGTAGCGGCTCGACTTCTTGCCGTCGTAGAACCACGTCCACATGCAGTAGTGGTCGAACCCGTGCTCGACGGGCTGATCGGGATATTCGTCGAACTGACCGAGTTGCCACTTGCCGGCGATGGCGGTCGCGTAACCGGCTTCGTGGAAGTCGTGCCCGAACGTGCGGATGCTCGCCGGCAGGCGGACCTCATCGTCCTTGCCGATCAACGCCTTGAACCCGGTGCGGTTCGGGTACAGGCCGCTCATGATCATCACCCGCGTCGGTGTGCACAGCGGCGTGGCGTACGCGTTGTTGAACCGCACGCCCTGAGCCGCCATGCGGTCGAGATTCGGCGTGGTGTAGATCGTGCTGCCGTAACACGCCAGACCCTCCGCGCCGAGGTCGTCGGCCATGATGACGATGACGTTGGGCCGGGCAGGATCCGCGCCAGCGGCGGAGACGGGCGCCCACGCCAGCAATACGGCAAGGCACAAAGCAAACAGGTAAGCACGCAAAATGTGGGTCATCGTCAGTCCTTTGTTCTCTGTTCCGCGTTTTTTAAGAGCTCGATTGCTTTACTTGCAAATCGCTCGGCAAGCAGTTGATAGCCCTTCTCTGAGTAATGGCGATGGTTGTTGCCTTTTAACGGTGTGCCGTCGCGGTTCGTGTTGTCGTCATTGAGATCGTCAGTGTTCATCGGTTAAAATCCAAAACTTTGCGTTGTTCGCCCTTCTGGATCGTGACCACCGCACTGTCGTAGTCTGCATTCAGGAAGGGGCTTTCGAGCACCTTGCGCGGAGTGTAATCCACAGGCTTACCATTGATCAGCGGGATTCTTTTCTGGCCGGTGTCGAAAGTCAGGCTATCGCCATAAATGGTCCTATAAACCAGCAGCGGCCCCTTCATCTCCGGTTGGTTGGCCTTTACCTTCGCCTTGAAGGCATCGAAGCCGGCCACATCCTTCTTGGCCATGACCTCGAGTATCACCGGGGCGAAGTCGTCCTCTGGCTGGATGACCCTGCCCGGCGGAGCCACCCTCGTGGGTCCCTCGATCGACGGGTTCGAGACCTCCTTCTCCGTGAGCTTGAACTTATTCCCGACCACCCGGATGGCGGCATAGGCGCCGTCGGTCTCAACGAAAACCACATCCCCTTCCCGCACCGGTTTTCCCATGCCTTCCAGCGGCATCCAGACGATCATCGGACCGCCGGCCTTGTTGCCCTTCAGCTTCTGGGTGATCAGGCTGCCCTTGCTCTGCACCGACCAGTGGCCGTTGAGCACATCGCGCGCCCGACCCTCCGGCCGGACGACGGGCACGATGCGCGCCGCGGGGCTGTCGCCGAAGATGACCCCCTGCCAGCGGCTCTGGGTGCTGATGGCGACCCAATCCTTGTTCGGCCGTGCTTCGGTCATGAGGGTGCCGATGGTGAACGCCGGATCACAGTAGCTGTAGCGGATGATCCCTCCGCCATCGGTCCGAAACTTGTTGGGCTTCATGCTATCCGACATCACTGCCTTCCCAACGCCTTCTTCGCCGAGCCCCTGGGCGCGCTGGAGGATCTCATACGGACCGCCGGCGCGTGCAGAATGTGCGATATCCGCCACCACCGCCGGCGGCTCATAGTCACTGAGTAAGGCGTTGATCTCCCCGTTGATTTCCTTGGGCTTCGTCCCGATCCCAAAGTAAAACCATCCTAGGGCGGGAATCCCGTGCATGGCGTGCTTGAAGCCGTTCACGCCGCGGATGCGGGCCTTCCCACCGCCCTCCACCCCGTGGAGTTGTTCTTGTGCCCAGTAGGCCCAATAGAGGTCCAGGAACATCCCGGCAGACCGACGCACCTCCGGCTCCCCGAAGTCACGGAAATTGTAGAATCCCTTGAGCCAGACCGAATTGTATCCGGGGCACATGATCTCGATGCTGACGCCCTTCTTTGCCCTCTCCCGGCAATAGACCACGATGTACTCGCTCCAGGCACGGTAGTATTCCTCAAGGCTGGAACCGTCGTCGAGTTTCAGCTTTTGGTATTCGGATTTGTTCCTCGCAAGCCGGGCGAAGTGCCATTGCAGCGAGAAGTCCATCGCGTGGTGGTTTTCCGTGCTATGGAAATGCCAGGTCTTGGTCGTGGTGTGGTCCGGCTTGTTGTGTTTTGCGCTCGTCTTGACGTAGATCCAGATCGGCTTCAGGCAAACGGCCTCGGTCTCCGCCGTGAGACGCCCGGGATGAACCTTGCCGTGCGGGCCGTACATGTCGATCAATCGCATGACGATGTCCGCGTGCCAATGGAAGCTGTCCCGGTCGATGATGTCCAAGGGATGATCGAGATAGTGCCGGGCGTTTTCGACGAGAGCGGCATTGGCCTCGTCGAGCATCTCACCGAGGTGGAAGCAGCGCGCGGCAAAGCCGACGATGGAATAGGAGTAGGCGCGCGTGTAGTTGCCACTCCCGGGACGCAATGGCGGCTCCTTGGCAGCCCGCTCGAGTGGCTTGCCAGACTCGGCCCGGAAAAAGCCAGCAGCCCGTTCTATGAAGGTCGCTTGTGGCGCTTCTGCGGCTGGCACCATCGCTCCATGACCGCAGACTCCGACTGCAAGGAATATGATCAGGCGTATGTTCATCTGGATTTTGGAAATACTAACAACCAAAGAAGTCTCATCGATGTCCTTCCCCGGCAGCAGCAGCATGGAGCGCGACCAGCGGGACCAGCAACGCGAAACCTGCGGCCAACAGTGACGCTGTCTTTATTGGTTGGATTTTTGATTTTTGTTTTTGGTTTCGGCGGTGGAGGCGCTAAGCGCCTTCTTGCCATCGTCAGCGGTGCGGCCCACCCATTCGGCCAGATGAGCCCGCAACTGCGCTTCCACGGCGGCGTAATCCGGTTTGCCCGACAGGTTGAACAGTTCCTCCGGATCGTTTACGCGGTCGAACAGCAGGTCCGGGAACTTCTGACGAAAATCCCGCTGAGCATACCGCGGCGTGGGATCAATCCAGGTGCCCAGCTTGTAGCGGTCGGTGATCACCGTCGTTTGCGACCAGTTCTCGGACACGGCATACGCGCGTCCGGTCGGCTTGCCCTCGGCCAGCGTCGGCACGAGCGAACGGCCCGCCAGCTTGGGCGCGTCGGCGGGGCGTTGGAGGCCGAGCAACTCGACAAGTGTGGGGTAAAGGTCCACCAGTTCGGCCAGGCTGTTGCAGGTCGCGCCTTGCTGGAATCGCTTGGGCCAGGAAATAATCAGCGGAACGCGCAACGTCTCTTCATAGACATTGTGACTGAGCGCGCACTTCTCGATCATCCCGTGGCGCGCCACAAAATCGCCGTGATCCGAGGCGTAGATGACGATGGTGTTGTCGCGCAGGCCCAGCGCCGCAAGCTCGGCCAGCACGTCGCCGATGAAATGGTCCACCTCGGTGACCTGGGCGAAGTAGTAAGCGATGTATTGCCGATACAGGGTGGGGTTTTCGGCCGCTTTGGCCAGCGACCAAGGGGTCTTGGTGTTGCGGCGCCAGTTCTGCAAGCCGGGCGGCAAATGGTCAATCGGCTCGTTCACGCTCGCCGGCAGCGGCATCTTTTCGACGGGATACAGGGCGGCCCATTTGGCCGGAGGCGTGTAGGGCTGATGCGGTCCGTGAAAGGAAGTCGAGCAAAAGAAGTTCTTCCCCTGCTTTTGGCAATCGCGCAGGAAGTCCTTTGTCTTGAGGGCCGTGTAGGCCTCGATGCGGTTCTCCGGTTTGACCTCGGAGATATGGCAACCCATGTCGGACTGGAGGTGGCCTTTATGGTCTTTCTCAAACGCCTCCGCCTGACCGGGGCCACGCGTCTGGATCCAATCCTGGTAGTTCTCGTCAGAAGGATCCTGATTGGGCGCAATCACCGTGGCCGAGCGGTTCCAGCCGAGCGCGAGGGTCGGACGTGGCAAGTGCCGCTTGCCGAAGCAGCCAATCAGGTAGCCGGCGGATTGAAGAACATGCTGCAGCGGATAGAGCTTTGTTTGGGATACGGGAGCCTCCCCGTTGTCGAGGCAGCCGGTGGTGCGCGGATACAAACCCGTCATCAGCGAAGTGCGGGAAGGCACGCAGATCGCATCCTGGCAATAGGCACGGGTGAAACGCACCCCCTGGGCGGCCAACTGGTCGAGGTGGGGTGTTTTGACGATGGAGTGCCCGGCACAGCCCATGACGTCGGCATTATGCTGGTCGGCGAAAAGGAGCAAGACGTTGGGTTTGACTGCCCCCGCGGCGGTCGCCGGCATGCCGGCACCGAGCCACAGGGATGCGCTTACGAGAAGGAAGTGGCTGTGTCTTTTCATTTGTCTGGATTCTTCTTGAGGCTCTCGGCTCATTCAATGCCCGCTTCAGGATAGCTGCCGTCGCCTTGGGGGAAGGCGCTTCTGCCGGCTTCGCGGCCTCACCCTCGCAGCCGGCGGCTCTTCTCGCACGCCGCTTAGCGGATACGAGATCACAGCCTGCCATGCGAGTTCCTGTAGCAAGCTGTTCATCGCCCCGGCGTCAGGGAGGCTCTTCAGAGCCGCAGGCACCGGTAGTCCGACTGGACTGCGGCCATAGACTGCGGCGAAGTGACAGTAGGTCACCAGCGCGGCCAGCGGCGGCTGCGGATGGCCGAGATCATCGCGGAAGAGGTCGCTCTGCTTCGCAATGCCCGGAGCCGTGCCCTGGGCGACGCGTTCCCGCAAGGCAAAGACCGCCCGGCTGACAGGGACGATGCGCACCGCGGGTTTACCAACGCTATCGTTGAGCGCGTTGACCTGTTTCTCCAGCGGCTTCAGCCAGGTGGTTTCATAGCCGTCGCGCATGGCCTTCAAATCGGCGACGGTCGCGGTGTCGCGCATTTCGTTCTTGAAGGGCCCCAGGTTGCCATCGCGGCTGGGCCACGAGGCCTGCACATACACATGCAGGTTTGGATTTTTTTCCAAACCCAGCTTTGTGAAATTGTCAATGCCCTCGTCGGGCAGCAACAGATGAGGCGACAGCAGCAGCATGTCCACCGCGCCTTCGCGCAACGCCTTCTTCGCGAGGTTTCGATCGTCGGGCACATTCCAGTGCTGGAGCGTGCGGGAACCGCCAATCATCTGCGTGCCCGCATCGCGATAAGCGATGCCCGCCGCTTCTGCCATCGGCGGCAATTGCTGGCCGGTGAAAATCATGAAGCTGTGCGAGCAGACAAAGACGCGCGGACCCGCGGGCAGCCCGGCGGAGGCCGGCGTGGACTTCGCGCCAGGTTCGGTGACGCGAGGTCCGTTGGCCTTTGCTTCCTTTCTTTGCGGCAGGTGATCTTTGATTTCGGGATGCGTGTCGAGGTAAGCCAAGGCCTCCTGCATGGACAGTTGCCCGTCCTTGTTCGTGTCGGCATCCGGGAAGAGCTTGAGCAGCCGAGCCGGAGCGCCGCCAACTCGTTTCGCCACCGGTTTTGATGCTGGCTCGTCGCCAGCGTGCAGCGTGCCGAGGGTTGCAACCAGCAGGGCAGTCACGATTGCACATGGATCCTGCAGGGTGGAGCCGACCTTGCTCAGATCCAGTGGCTTGATGCCGAGTTTCTCGCAGGGCGAGCCCGGCTTGAAACGGAAGACCTTCTTTTCGATGGCCTCCGTGTCGAACAGCGGATCGGCGTAGAGCATCCCCACTTTCGCGCCGCCCCGGCGGTCCGCAGAAACCAGATCTTTGCCCAACATGGCATGCTCAATGGCCTCGGGCGCGAAGATCAAGCAGTTCGATACGCACTCGAATTCATCAAAGATATGACTCTCTGTGTTGCCTTTTCTGCCCCTCTTCCTGCTGTTGGAAGCGCCCTCCGCGCTCGTGAAGAAGATAACGCGATCGAGCCGAGTCTCGGCCCATTTCTTGTTCGTCATCCGAGCACAGTCGATCGCGAAATTGTTTCGGTATTCGCCCGGCCCCTTCATCACAAACATCATGCTCGTGCGGACACCGACATTTTCCACAATCGCGGTTGGCCCGGAATTGTCGTCGAGCCGGATGTACCCGCGATCCCCTTGGATATCATGAAGATAGTTTCGTTGCGCGATGTTGTTGTGCCCCATGGCCGAGAAATAAATCCCGTTGCCGTCACCCAACCGCAGCATGACCCGGTAGATTTCGTTGTACTCGATGCGGTT
>JALOTT010000205.1 GCA_025457745.1 Verrucomicrobiota bacterium | reverse complement strand
TGCCGATCTGAATGGGCTCGGGAGTGGTCGTGATGCCAGCGGCGCCGACCGGCCTGGTGGCCACAAGCTTTCCGTTGAGGTAGAGAGACATGGCGCCGCTGGCGAGGTCATAAGTGCCGGCGGCGTGGTGCCAGTGAAATCGGGCCAGCGCGTTCGCGGAAACCAACTCCTGCCATGTGTCGCCGACTCGCAGTTTGAAACCCACCCGCCCATGAGCGTCCACGCCAAGAGCATATCCCGTGTCATCGCCCTGCTGGACCATCGGCGCCCAATTCCAGGGATAGGCTCCAATGGCGAACCAACCCTCCAGCGTCAGCGCTCCCGCAATCGCCGGCGTCCTGGCGGCCGGCAGCAAAACCACCGTGTTGTAGCCGTCAAATTGCAGGGCGGTGCCGGAGACGCCTTTTCGCCACAGGCTCTTGTGCCCGGCGATGTCACTTGGCTCGCCCGTGATGCTTTCCACCGCGCGATCACCCGTCGCCTCGTCAAACCGCCATTCCCGCACCGGCCGGATCACGGCGTCGCCCCGCAGCGGGCTGCCGACAACGGATTCTGCCGGCGGTGAATGCGCCGGCTCCGTGCGGGAGATTTCGCGGATGCCGTCCCCGGAGAGTTGGAGAATCTGCGCGGTGTGGTTCAACGGATCGAGCCAATCATCAATCCTGGGCGTGCCCTGCTTGATGGTGCGGGTGATCTTCCCATGGGGAAAAACCTCGAACGACTCTTCCACGAACCGGGTGGGATCGATCCCCTGGTATGGGTTCCCGCCACTGAATTCCGGCAGGTAGCGCCAGTAAACCAGCACCCGCTCGGGTGTGCTTTCCACCAAGGCCACGCGCGCGAAGGCATTGACCCTGTCGTGCTGCTTTCCTTCGCCGTCCCCGCGCCGGGGAACGAGCTCATCCAAGAACCACTTGCCGGTGGCGGTTTCCCAGTAGGGCAGGTAGCTCGATCCGCGCCAGAACACCAATTTCCCATCCGCCGCCCCCAACTTCACAATGATGTCCGCGTAGTCGCCCGTGCGGGAAAGCTCCTCGAAAGGCTCGCCCGAATCAACGCGCGAATAGTAGGCATGGAACTCAGCGGCCATGGACGACGCCGGTGCCGTCGCAGCCAACAGCGCGGCCAGCCTGGTCACGGATACGAATCGCCTCACGGCGCTGCACAGTTCAGGGAGAATTGTTCCTGGCTCCGGGTTCATTCGTCTTTCTTTCTGCTTCATCACCACCCGCAGGGAACACGGCTCAATCGTTGGAAGTTTGCGGTCAGAGCGGGTCCGCCCCGCAATTGTAATAAACCTGCTCCATCACGGCCCAACCGGTTTCCCCGTCAAGGGGAAGCTGCATCGGATCGCAGACCTCCAGCCACGCTTGATTGCGCGGTTCCCGCGCCAGTGCCGCCATGTCCGCAGCGAAATCAGCGCCGGTGTATTCGTAGTAGGCGAACTCAAACCACTCCTGGCCAATTCGGCGGAGAAAGATGCTGAAGTTTTCCAGGTGATACTTGGCCAGAAGATCCCGCACGCCAGGATGGGAGTCAGCATGCAGCGCCCGGTATTCCGCCACACACTCCGGCCTCAGCCTGATCACCATGCCGACCCGCTTCACGCGACGTTCGGTGCTTTGAGGTTTCATGCTATTCATATCTTTCTCTGGTGACATTTGATCTGGTGAGTGCGCTTCCTTCAAAACCCCATTCAGCGATCCCGCAGATAGACGCGCTCCGCAGTGCCCCCCATGATGGCGTCCTGTTCCGGAATTGAGAGTGGTGCAATGAAAGAGTGCACGGTCTCCACCCACTTCGTGTGGGCGCTGCGCATCAGACACACCGGCCAGTCGGAGCCGAACATGAGACGCTCGGGACCGAACGCCTCCAGCACCGTCTCGAAGTAGGGTTTAAGCAACGCTTCGTTCCACGCGTCGTCGGCCACTTCGGTGACCATGCCGGACAACTTGCAGGTGACGTTTTCGCGCTGTGCCAGGCGTTTGATGTTCGCGGCCCAAGCCTGGTCGAAGCTATCACGGCGAATGCGGGGTTTTGCAATATGATCAATCACGATCCGCAAATCAGGATGCCGGTCCACAAACTCGATGGTTTGCGGCAGGTGGCGTTGGAAAATCAGGACGTCGTAGCACAGCGGGTAACGGCTCAAGGCTTTGATGCCGGCGTTGAAATCGGGCCGCAGAATGAACTGATCGTCGGCCTCATCGTGAATGACATGACGGAAACCCACAATTTTTAGATGGCCGGCGTACCGTTCCAGGTAACGCTCGACGCCCGGGTCGCAGAGCGGAATCCATCCGACCACACCTTTGATGATGGAGTTTACCGCCGCCAGCTCCAGCAGGAAATCGGTCTCCTTTATGAACTGCCGGGCCTGCACGGCGATGCTGCCATCCAATTGACCAGCCTCCAGCAGCGGGGCCAGATCAACCGGCAGGAAATCTCTGCGGCAATAGGCGTAATCGTCCGTCATCCAGACATAGTCGGTTCTGTTGTATTTCCAGAAATGCTGGTGGGAGTCGATTTTCATCAGTACCAATCAATGTGCGCTACCGGTTGGAGGATTCTGCGAACCTTCGCCACCAGTTCAGGATCGAATGGCTCCGCAGCCCAGGCGACATTCCGCCGAACCGAATCCGCGCTGGAACTGCTGAACATCGTCGTCGGTATCTCCGGATGCTGACATGCGAACTGGAGCGCGAGCTTGGCAATGCCCGTGCCCTGCGCGGCACAATAATCCGCAGCCTGTTTGAAAATAGCGCGCTGTTCTGGAGTTGCCGGATGCCAGTCCGCCGGGCCACGATCGGTGAGTAGGCCGCTGCCGAAGGGTGATGCATTGATGAGGCCGATCCCCTTTTCCTGTGCCAACGGCAGCAGCTCCAGCAGTCGCGTGTCGTGGAGGCTGTAGTGGTTATGCACCAACCCCGCGTCCACTGGCAGCGTTGTGAAAATGCGCCGCCACAAATCCATGGGATAGATTCCGAAGCTCACTGCGCCGATGCGTCCTTCGCGCTTCAGTTCCGAGACGGCCCCGAAACCCTCGGTGAGCGCCCATTCGGTGTGCCGGCGATCCTGGTATTCGATGTCGTGGATGTGAATGATGTCAAAGTAATCCGTGCCGAGCCGCGCGGCGCTTTCGTCCATCGAGCGCCGGATTCGGTCACGCGAGTAGTCGAGCGTGTCGTCGCCATACTTTCCCGGGTTCGTGTATTTGCCGATTTTCGTGGAAAGAAAATAACGGTCGCGCGGGATGCCGCGGAGCGCCTTGCCCAGCACCGTCTCCGAGCGCGTGGCACCGTAAGCCGGCGCGACGTCGAAGTAATTGATGCCGAGGTCCAGCGCGGCATGCACCGCGCGGATCCCGTCCGCTTCCTCCACGTCATGAAAAACCCCGCCTAGCGAAGAGGCGCCGAAACTCAGGCAGGATACCTTTAGCCCGGTCTTGCCCAGTGGACGATAGTTCATGACGCCACCTGAACCTTCATCACCCGGTCCTTGCTGAGGGCTCGCTGCATCGCTTGAGGAACTTCGCCAAAACCATAAGTCGCGGTGACGATTCCATCCAGGTTGATGATCCCCGCCGCAACCAGGGCCAGGGCTTTCTCAAACACGTTGGCAAAACGGAAGGAGCCCAGCACCTTCAACTGCCGGTTCATGATCAGATTTCCGGGAATGGAAAACTCCTCAGGCAGAGTGCCGACCAGTACCAGCGAGCCGCCGCGGTGAGCCACCTCCAGTCCATTGGCCAGTGCCGAAGGAACTCCCGACGCTTCAAACACGACATCATAACCGGCCCCGGACTTCCAAACCGCCTCATCCAAGGGGTTGATCACTGCATTGGCCCCACTTTGCAGGGCAAACTCCCGGTCAAACTCGTTCACATCGCTGACGGCAACCTTCAAGGCGCCAAAGGCCCGGACGACGCGGAGAATCAACTGGCCGATTGGTCCGCCCCCAGTGATGAGCACAGAAGCGCCCGCAATGTCCTCCACTTGCCTGACGGCGTGCATCGCCACACACAACGGCTCAAGCAGGGCTGCCTGGGCCAGGCTGATGCCAGCAGGGAGGACGTGACAATTCGCTGCGGGGACGGCCACGTATTGGGCCAGAGAGCCGTCGAGATGCGGATCACAACTGGCCGATCCGAAGTATTTCATCGCCAGGCAGAGATTGTAATGCCCACTGCGGCAGTGCCGACAGCACCCGCACGGCATGGAGGGGTCCACAGCCACTTCGTCACCCACACCGAGCCCTTGCACCCCCGGGCCAACCCGGCATATCTCGCCCGAGAACTCATGCCCGAGCGCAAAGGGCCGTCTCGGGACAAAACGACCGCAATACCCGTGTTGATAGTAGTGAACATCGGAGCCACAGATACCGGTGAATTTTGGCGCCAAGAGCACCTGTCCCGGTCCGGGCTCCGGCGCGGGCTTTTCTTCCAGCCGGACATCTTTCGCACCATGCAACAAAAACGCTTTCATAGTTTCAATTTCATTTTTACCAGCATTTTTTAGTGCCCCATTCCTCAATCCAATCTGCGATCGCTACTGGGCGATCAACTGCAGCCCATCCACCACCACATAGCCACTGGTATTCTGGTTGGCGACCACAACAGTTGCGCTCTCTTTAAGCAAGAACGTCCCCAGCACAAAGCCGGCGCCATCACTCTGCCGCTGGTTGATCATGAATTTCTGGGTCTGACCTCCCACCGTCACGCGGACCGGGGTGTTGGTCGAGCGATTGGGATGCGCGGTGTAGAGGAGTTTAATCGTATAGTTGCCGGGCTGCTGCCCCCTGATTATGACAGTCAACGACTTTTCCCCTTTGCCGCCCGCTTGATCGTGGAGATAGCCCGGCGGAATAACAGGATTGGTGTTGCCCTCCTCCCAGTCACCCAGCGTTTCGGCATCCCGTTCATCAATCAAGATGCCTTTGAGGGCAACTGCGGTCTGGGCTTGGGACTCCGCTGACTTCGTGGCACCGGTGGGGACGTTGTCGCCGACCTTTACGAAGGCCACGGAATCGGCGATGACCTTCCCGTTTGCCCCGGTCGTGGTGAGGGTCACCGTGTTCTTATCTGCCGCCTTGAAGCGATAAGTTCCAATCGCAACCGCGAAACCGTGCTCGGATCCTTGTTGCATGTTCCAAATGATGTCGGCCGTGCCTTCGGCATGCTGGATGGCAATCGGCACATTCCAGGCGCGGTCAGCACCGGGCTTGTAGAGCAGCGAGACCTCATAGGTGCCGTCCTCGGTGATCGGTAGGGTGTAAACTGCCTCCGAAGGCGCCGCCGCGGTGCCCACGAGGAAGTCGAACGCAAAGAGGTTCACAATCCCAACGGCGGTCTCCGGCGTCCACGTGCCGGTGGTGGCGAAATGCGCAGTGTCCGTGTAATGAATGATGCTGCCGGTGAACTTGTTGCCGGCCAGATCAATACCGTTGGTCGCGGTGCCGGCCGGCCCCACCTCCGCCACAAACGGCGGCGTGATCGCGGTGTTGGAGAAAATGTTCCCGGTGTTCACGACATTCCGGTTCACCCTCCAGATGACCTTCACCGCGCCACTGACCGAGTTATAGATCCAGTTGTCCTTCACGGTGGTGTTGCTGCTTTCCCAGTCGAGGAACACGCCGTTGCCCAGCCGGCGCACCGGTTTGCCGTCGGGCTTCTGTTCGTAGCCCCAGATGTCGTAAAGCCAGTTGTTGAGAATGAAGTTGGGCGCGTTGAGGGTGTTCATGGTGGCGAAGTGGATCGCTGCGCCGTCAATGGTCGTTTGCATGCAATTGTGAATGTGGTTGTATTCCACCACGTTGCCACCCTGATTGCGGAAGGCGAATACACCGTTGCGCGAGAGGTCGTTGAAATGGTTATGGGCGATGTAATTGCCCGGCGACATGGTCATGCTGAACGGGCGCGAATCCAGATGCACCCCGCCGCCGTAATACCGGATCTTGCCGCAGTGCTCCACGGTGTTGCGCGTGATCTGATTGAGGATCGGGGCCACCTTGGCCGCGGCCTCGCCCGGCGTGTAAATCTTGGAGTCGTCCATGTAACCGAGCCGCGCGCCGGTCAAGAGCACTCCGCCGCCACCGGAAAAGGCCACTGTATTGCGATCAAAAACATTCCGCTGGCTGTCCAAGTGCAGCCATAACGCGTAGCCGCCGATGTTCTCGAACCGGCAGTTCCGCACCGAGCTGTCGCTCGTGTTCTCGAACATGATTGCCGTATCGGTGTGAACGCGCGCCTCGATGTGACCCAGCGTGAAATCGGTGTAGCGAAACTCCAGGCCGTCGAAATGCACGTGCTCGACGTGCGTGCCGGCATTCACGTCTCCCTGCACGTTGATGATGCGATTCAGGTAAGGCGCAATGATCTCCAATGTATTCGGATCAACTCCGTTGGTCGGCATATAGTAAAGCCGCCCAGTGGTGGGATTCAAAAACCACTCGTTGGGCTCGTCCAGTTCCGTCTGAACGCCTTCGATCCAGAACCAGCTTCCGCTGTCAATCAACCGGTGCCGTTCACTGTCGGCGATGTCAATCCGCCCCGTGTTGGTGTTGACACCGGTGACGGTGTTCCATTGATTGAAGAACCGCGACTGGGGAACGATGTTGATCTGCGCGTCGGCGGCGGTGCCCCAACCCGCTTTGACCAGGTTGGGGTTGATGATCACATAGTTTGTGCTGCCACCGGTGGCATACAAAAAGGGATTGGCTTGGGTGACGTTGGGGTAACGGGCGCGGACCGCGCGCTGGCCGTTGACGAAGAGCTGCCGAAAGTTCCACTGGTTCGTGCCCAGACCCACACCGGCAAGGTCAGTGAACCAGATGCCGCCGCCGCCCTTCGTCCACGTCCCAGTGATCCGCTTGCCGCCGCTCAGGATGACCGTGCCATTGGCCGCCGCCCTCCAAGTGATCGGGA
>JALOTT010000204.1 GCA_025457745.1 Verrucomicrobiota bacterium | reverse complement strand
CCGAGCGGCCCAGTGCGCGCGTGACCAGGTCGAGCGGAAACTTGTCATGGCCCGCCGGCACGGGCGTGTGCGTGGTGAAAACACAGCGCTGGTGGATGGCCTGCACATCGTCGTGGTTGAAGTTGGCGCGGCCGAACCACCGCGCGTGTTCGTCAAGGAGTTCCAATGCGAGCAAGGCGGCGTGCCCTTCGTTCATGTGAAAACGAGGAACTTCGTGGTAGCCAAGCGCGCGCAACATTCGCACGCCGCCGATGCCCAACACGATTTCCTGGCAGAGCCGATACCACTTGTCGCCCCCGTAAAGGTGATCGGTGAGCTGGCGATCCCATTCCGAGTTTTCGGGGAGGTCCGTGTCGAGCAGAAAGACGGGAACAGTGCCGCCGGACACGCCGCGCACATCGAATTGCCAAGCGCGCAACTGAACATTTCGGCCGTCGAGCTGCAAGCCGACTCGCGCGGGCATTTCTCTGACGTGAGCGGGAATGTCCCAGAGGCTGGGTTCTTCCGTCTGCCAGCCGTTCGTGTCGAGTTTTTGCCGGAAGTAACCTTTCCGATGCAGCAATGTGACCGCAACCATCGGGAACTCGCGGTCGGCTGCGGCGCGTAGCGTGTCTCCAGCAAGGACGCCCAAGCCGCCGCTGTAAGTCGGCATCGCTGGGTCGAGAGCAATTTCCATCGAGAAGTAGGCGATGATATTTTCAGTTTGCATGGTCTTCCCTATCTATTCTTCGCCAAGACCGGTTGCCCCGGCTCGCAAATGCGATACCTGGCCAACGGCGCGATCTCGCAGAAGTGGTGCGCGGCAAACTTAGTAGCTTCCCACAGAGCCGCCGCCGTCCAGCCGTGGAAATCATGCATCGCTACCAGCATCCGAATCTTGCCGGGCTGTTTGACGAGCCGCTCCACCACGGGCACGAATGTTTCGTAGCCCTCTTTGACCAGTTTGCCGGTCAAAGAGACTTCCAACATTTGTCCGCCGTTCTTTTCGTTAAGAGTGATTGCCATAACCTTTTGCTTTTCGTTGATGTTTTGCCCCGTCGCATTTGGTGGCACTGCCAAATCCATTCCCGCTGCCGGGGCGAGTGAGCCCCCTTATGTAAATCCATTCTCAGGGCTGAATTTCGGAGGGGCTGGTCCGAGCTGCCCGTTCGTCAACGCCTCGAAGCCGGAGATCACGTCGAACAGTTCCTCGTCAATGCCACTCTGGCGCAAACGGTGGAATGTCCCGCTCAGGTCCTCCAGCAGTTCATCTATGTTTTTGTCGGCGCGCTGCATCGCCGCCAGGCGGCTCGCGTTCTCGCTCGCGAGCGATTCGGCGCACGCCCGGAATAGCGAAACAAAGAGATACTCGCGGATGAGCGCCCCCAAGGTCTCGGTGTCGCCGCCCGTGATTTCGGGCAGATTCTTCGTCGGCCAGGGAAGCTCTGCCAGGTCGCGCCGCCAAGTTTCATCCAACGGCAGCAGCCGCTGAGTGACCGGCTCATACGACGCTTTGGATGTGGGACGGTTGTAGAAGAGGTGGAGTTCGACCATCTCGCCATGTCTGCGGCGCGCCTCGCTTTCCACAAGGATCTGGCCGACAAGCGGGGTGATGGCTTTGACAGAACTCGGGACGGTGAAGAGGCCGGCCAGCGGCAGGCCCGCGTCCTCCAAGCGCGCTTGAACGCGCTCGCCGACCGCCCAGACTTGGGGTTTGCCGGGCAGAGCTACGAGGGTCTTGATCGCGTAATCGGCCACCACGTCATTAAACTGGCCCACCAGTCCCTGGTCCGAACCAAACACGACTGCACCAATCGCGTCCGTTTGTCTGATCGCGTCCGTCATTGATGCCGCTGAACCTGCACCTCGGAAACAAACGCCCAACCCCAGTTCCACCGTGCGATAGTAGTCCCCCAACGCGCGCACCGATTGCTCGTATTGGCCGATGCTCGAAGCGGCCAAGGCTTTCATCGTCCTGACGACGGATTGGAGATCGCCGGCACTGCTGATCTTTCGGCGCAGGCTCGCGGTGGTGTCGCTCATGCCGTCTCCTCGGGGGCTGACCCGGGCGGAGGAGGATCGGTTCGGTGACGCCTTTCCTCGCGCCGCTGATTGAGGCCGCTCATGATTAATCTGGTCAACTTCTCTGCCGCGCCACTGACGGCCTGGTCCAGAGTCGCTGCCTGGTGAGTAACCGCCACGGGCCGCCGGCCTTCGAGGCGGGCTTCCAGCGCGCAACGCTTGTCGTTCGGCCCAACTTTGTGGCTGTTTTCGTCACTTAGGTGGACCTCCAGTCGCGTGATGTGATCGCTGATTTGACTGAGGGCACTCTCTACTACGCCACTGACGTGAGCAGCCAGCGCCTGGTGACCTTCGATGTTATGGTCGGTATTAATTTGGATCTGCATGGTGTTCTCCTTTTTCGGTATCTGACTTGGAGTCCGCTTCAGATTCCGGTTGTGCTTTGTTTGTTGGTTGAGCCTCGGATTCGGCCTCCGGCGCGGATTTGTCCGATTGGCTATGTGGCTTGTTCCTAATCTTCGATTCAGATTTGGGTTTCTTTTCGGTCTTTTGGTCAGGCTCGTCGGGTTTGGCTTCCGGCTTGGGCTGGAATGGCGCGAGCGCTTGGCGGGCGATTTCGATGATCGCCTTGCGATCCTCATCGCTCAACTTATCGGCGGTATCCAATCGCGCGCTCACCGCCGCCGGGATGTCCGCTGCCGTATGGCGCACGGCCTGCTCGGCGTCCGTCATCTTGTCCAGCGGCACTGAATCGAAGAGGTCCGCAGTCAAGGCCAGCAGCACGGTGATTTGCTCGGGCACGGACACCGGGGCAAATTCGGGCTGCTTGAGGCAGGCGCGGATTCGCCGTCCGTGCTCGATGATCTTGCGGGTGTTTTCATCCAGGCGAGCGCCGAACCGGGCAAAGGTTTCGAGTTCCTCGAATTGCGAGTAGGCGAGTTTGAGGTCGCCCGCCACCGCCCGGTAGGCTGCCCGTTGCGCTTTGCCGCCAACGCGTGAAACGGATTTGCCGACATCCACCGCCGGCAGCACGCCCAATTGGAACAGCGACGGCGAGAGGTAGATTTGCCCATCGGTGATGGAGATCAGATTGGTCGGTATGTAGGCGGAAATGTTTTGCGCTTCAGTTTCGATGATGGGCAACGCGGTGAGCGAGCCGCCGCCGAGTTCCTTGCGCAAGCGCGTGGCTCGCTCCAGCAGACGCGAGTGGATGTAAAAAATGTCTCCGGGGAACGCTTCGCGACCGGGAGGACGGCGCAATAATAGAGAAAGCTCGCGATAGGCGCGGGCATGATGGGTGAGATCGTCATAGACGATCAGCACGTCGCTGCCTCGCTCCATGAAATGCTCCGCGATGCTGGTGGCGGCGTAAGGCGCGATGTAAGCGAGGCCCGGCGGGTCGTTGCCCTCGGTGACGACCACCACGGTGTAATCCATCGCGTCCTTTTCCTGGAAAATGGCCACGGCCTTCGCGATGCTGGATGCCCGCTGGCCAATGGCGCAATAGACGCACAGGACATCCTTGCCCCGCTGATTCAGGATGGTGTCAATCGCAATGGCGGTCTTGCCCGTCTGCCGGTCGCCCAGAATCAGTTCGCGCTGGCCGCGTCCGATGGGAATGAGCGCGTCAATGACTTTAAGTCCGGTCTGGAGCGGCACGGTGACGGGTGCGCGGTCCATGATGGGCGCGGCGGGGCGTTCGATGGGCAGGCGCTCGCGGGCAGTCACCGGCCCGCGGCCATCGAGAGGCCGGCCGAGCGGGTCAATGACGCGTCCCAGCAATCCGTCGCCCACGGCCACGTCCATGACCCGGCCCGTGCGCTCGACTTCATCGCCGGCGTGCAGATGCCAGTATTCGCCGAGCAGCACGACGCCGATTTCGTCCTCATCCACATTGAAGGCGATGCCGAACACATTGCCGGGAAATTTGATTAACTCCTCAAAGCCCACGCTGGGCAGGCCGGAAACCCTGGCGATGCCCGTGGAGACGCTCGTGATCGTGCCCACCTCGCGCGGCGTCAATTGCGGCGTGAAAGCTTCGCGCCCCTGGCTGAGACCGGCGAAGGCACGGTTGAAAACACTTTGCAATGAATCGGGCTGGGCGCTCATTTGACCGGTTCGCTTTTCGCTTCAGGTTCGACTTCGGGTGTGGACTGTTCTTTCAGCAGTTCGCCGACGTTTTTTTTCAGTGACGCGAGGTAATCCGCGATGCTCCACGCCACTTTCTGTCCATTCGTCGTGAACTCGATTCCGCTCACCAAATCCGGCGCGGTCTCGAACCGAAGGTGAATGTCAGCCGAGAAGGTTTCGTTGAGCGCATTTTGTATCGCCGCGCGTTGCTCGGCCGGCAGGTCAAACGCGCTGCGCACCAGCGCGGGGGAAGATGCTGACTTAAGCGCATCGGTGAGTCCTGCTTTCGCCTCACCGTCCATCTTTCGCAAGCGGCGCGCGAACACGTCGCTCAGACGTTCCTCCAGACTTGTCCCGGCGAGGTCGGTCAGCGTCTTTCTCGCGATAGCAAAAACCTCCTCCTGCGTTCGGCGAGTGATTTCATCGTTCAGGCTTTGTTGTTCGCGTGCCAATGCGTCCTGCTGTTTGGCCCGCAGGGCGTTGGCCGCCTGCCGCGCTTCATCGAGGAGGCGCTGGCGTTCGGTTTTTACTTCGTCCGTCGCCTTGGTCATCAGTTCGTCGCGCTGCTGGTCGAACTCCTCGTTCTTGCGCTGGAACTCGTCACGCTCCTTTTGGGCTTCGGCCCTTTTCGCGTCGGCGTCCGCGAGTTCTTTAGCGATCCGCTTCTCCCGCGCGTCGAGGGCGTTGAGGATGGGCTTGTAGAGAAAGCGCTTTAACAACCACACCAGGATGAGGAAGTTGAGCGCTTGCGCACCGACGGTGAACCAGTCAATCAGCATAGGTTCACTTTCCTGTCGCCTGGGCGATGACGTGATTCCAGAACGGATTGGCGAAGATGAGAATCATCGAGACCACGAAGCAGTAGATGGCCGTGGACTCGATCATCGCCAGACCGACGAACAGCGTCCGGGTGATGGTGGCGGAAGCGTCCGGCTGCTGGGCCAGGGAACTCAACGCCGTCGAAACCGCGCGGCCTTCGCCCAGCGCCGGGCCAATGCAGCCGATGCCGGTGGTGAATCCGGCGGTGACGATGGAGGCCACCGCGATGAGGGTCATGTTATCCATAGAGTGTCCTTTGGTTGTGTGCGTTGTTGTTTCAATGGTTGGGTTGTGCTGCGGGTTCGGTTTCACGCTTACGGACGCGCGTGGCAGCCGCGAGGTAAACTGTGGCCAGGATGAAGAATATGTAGGCCTGCACCATGCCGGTGAGCAAACCGAGCACCGTCATGACGATCGGAAAGATGAAGGGCGTGATGGTCAGCAGAATCCCGATGATCATCGCCCCGCTCATCATGTTGCCGAACAGGCGGACGGCCAGAGCCAGCGTGCGGGAGATCTCGCTGATGATATTAAACGGCAGCATGATGAACGTCGGTTCGACGTAGGATTTGAGGTAGCCGCGCAGCCCCTGGTCTTCGATGCCAAAAAGCGGCACGGCCACAAACACGCACAGCGCGAGCGCCGCCGTGGTCGAGAGCGAACTCGTGGGCGGCTCGTAGCCGGGAATGACGGTGCAGAGCGCCGCCAGGGCGACGAACAGAAAGAGCGTGCCCAAAAAACCGAGATGCTTCCTCGGGTGACGGAGGCCGACTTCTTCGATTTGTTTCTCGATCAGGTTGACGATCATTTCCAGCAGGTTCTGCCAGCGGGAACGTTTCAGGCCGGTGGAAAGTTTACGGGTGATCAATTTTGAACCGACGGCCAGCACGAACATCAGTCCCCAGGTGAATACAATCGTGGCGTTGAGTTTGAAAAACCCGTGTTGCCAGAAAATCATCTCATCGGGACTAAGGCGCATGGCGAGCCTCCTGTGTCGGGTGGTTCTGATTTTCTCTCGGTGGCCGTGTCAGCCACGTCACGACGAAACGTGCGACGACAAATCCGAGCAAACATATCACCAGTCGCTCCCAATGCCCGCGCCCGACAAAATAAAATCCAGTCAGCGTGATGAACATCCGAAGCAGCAGGCTGGCGAAGAACCAAAGCGCCGGACGCGGGGACGAAACGCCCTGCCGCACCGTCCACCACAGGCCGCCAAAGAAAATTGTGCCGAGCACGAGGCCCGCAACGCCCGACAAAACCAGCATCACAGCTTCATTCATCGTCATCCTCCTGTTCGTCCCGCATCGCCTTGTCTTCCTTGGCGACCCAATGCCACGCATTCAAACAGCCGACCGCGAGGCCGGCGACCAGCAGGGCCAGCGTCCAGGAGCGGCCTCCCGGATAGCGCCGGTCCAACCAGAGCCCAAGCGCCGCGCCAAGCAGCGTTGGAATCGCCACCGACCAGCCGATCAGTCCCATCATGCCCAGGCCAAACCAGACGGTTCGCGTGACATGGCGTCGCGCGCGAAGTTTGCGCGCCGCCTTCGCACCGACTTCCTGACTGAGCGCCGGCTTCGGCTTCAATGCCTTAGTTTTAGGTTCGTCACTCATGATGAAATTCGGCGAGGCGACGAATGAAACCGCTTTCCATTTTCGCCAGCACCGAGCGCACGCCCTGCTCCCGCTCGTCCAAGTGCAGGAATTCCCGCTCCACCGCCTCGCGCAGTTGACCGAGGTCTGTTCCGGCGATGGCGTTGCGCACGGAGACGAGCACATCCGGGCCGGTCTTGATCAGCACCCCTTCATCCACCGCCACGTAAACCTCGCCCTCCGCCTCGTCTTCGCAAATCAGCAGCCCGAACGAACCCTCCCGTGTTTCCGCCACGATGCGCGACACGCCGGTCTTCTCGGCGAAGACTTGGAACGGCAGGAGCACCTTAAGATTCATGCGTGGGGTCGGCATGTTCGGCCTGCGGTTGAGGGTTCGCTCCGGATTTCGGCGGTGTTTCGGATTTGTCTTTCGGTTTGGAATTGGCGGTTGGCTTCACGTCGCCCTGGGTTTCGGTTTTTGACTTGGGCTCGGCTGAGTCTTTGGAGATGGACTTGCTGGACTTGGCTTTCTCTTTCGCCTCGTCAACCGCCCCGATCATGTAGAGCGCGCGCTCCGGGTAGTCTTTGAATTCATCGCGCAGAATGCGCTCACAGCCGTCCAGCGCATCTTCCAGGCTCACGAGTTTTCCGGCGAGCCCGGTAAACTGCTCGGTCGTGAAAAATGGCTGGGTGAGAAACCGTTCCAAGCGACGCGCGCGCGCGACCACGTTGCGGTCCTCGGGCGACAGTTGCTCCAGACCGAGCATGGCGATGATGTCCTTGAGTTCCGCGTATTGGGCGAGCGTTCGCCGGATTTCCTGCGCGAGGCGATAATGCCGTTCACCGACGATGCCCGGCGTGGCCATCTTGGAACTGGACTGGAGGGGGTCAATGGCCGGATAAAGACCCTCGCTCGCGCGCTTGCGTGAAAG
>JALOTT010000203.1 GCA_025457745.1 Verrucomicrobiota bacterium | reverse complement strand
CGCCGACATTTGAAAATTGTGCCGATCATTTGGGTTACCGACTAAAAGCTCTCACTTCATTCTCGGTCTTAGCCACGAAAAACACTGAATATCCATTATCGGCTTGCCCGAACCGAGGAAGCCGAAGCCGGGGCCGCTTTCGGAGAGGCCTACCGCGATTATCGCCGGCGGAGCGGGATGTTTTTCCCGCGGCTGCGAAAAGCCACCACCGTGTGACCTTCCGGGTAAACGCGATGCCTTTCGCAAATACATTCGCATTCAGCAACTGAATCTGCTACAATCACTCTATATGAAAAACACAAAAATCATTCAGGAACTCTGTCTCTCCTACGCCATGGAGCTGGAGACAGTGCAGAATTACATCGCGGCTTCCGTCAACCTCGATGGCGTCCGCTCGGAAGTCATCAAGAAGGCGCTGGCGGCTGACATCGCGGTCGAGGTTCAGCACGCGCAGCAGCTTGCCACGCGCATCAAAACCATCGGCGGCCTCGTCCCCGGCTCGCTCGACCTGCCACGCAGCCAGAAGTTTCTCCAACCGCGCAAGGACACCACGGACATCGTCGCCGTCATCAAAGGTGTCATCGCGGCCGAGGAGGGCGCGATCGCGCAATACACCAAGATCATCAAGCTCTGCGACGGCGTGGATTATGTAACGCAGGACATGGTCATCGGCATCCTCGGCGGCGAGGAAGATCACCGCCGTGAGTTCATCGGTTTTCTCAAAGAATACGAGAAAAGCTGAGTGATGACCACTTGCCCAATCGCGGCAGACGGCGTGAAACGTCCCGCGACGGGAACAACTTCTCCATCGAGGTTGAAGGGGGTTCTCGCCCTGGCAGGATGGTTGGCGCTTTGTTACAGCGCCGCGTCGCTCGGCGCCGTCTTCATGCCGGGCGAGTGGTATGCCACGCTCAAGAAGCCGTCATGGAATCCGCCGGGGTGGATTTTCGGTCCGGTCTGGACGGCGCTCTACACAATGATGGCCGTGGCCGCCTGGCTGGTGTGGAAACGTGGCGGGTTCGTCGCGCAGCGCCGGCCCCTGCTCATCTTCCTCGCGCAACTGGCGCTCAACGCACTTTGGACGCCACTGTTCTTTGGCCTGCACCGGCCCGGCTTGGCGTTTGCGGAGATCGTGCTGCTCTGGCTGGCGATCGCCGCCACCATTCCCACTTTCTGGCGAGTCAGCAGCCTCGCGGCGTGGCTGCTCGTGCCTTACCTTGCGTGGGTCAGCTTTGCGGCGGTGCTGAATTTCACCTTGTGGCGGCTCAAGGCCTGACCTTCTCAAAATGAAAATGAACATCACCGTGAACCCGTCTGCGCCCTGCCGCCAAATGGCGGTTCTTCTGTTATTATGCCTTGCCTTTGCCATGAACACACACGCGGCCTCGGATAAATTCCTTTTCGACTTCACAACCACCACGAATTTGCCCGGCTGGCAAATCGTCAACGACGACGTGATGGGCGGTGTTTCCACGAGCCGCTTCCAAGTCTCCACCGACGGCGCGGTCTTCAGCGGCGTGGTGTCGCTGGAGAACAACGGCGGGTTTGCGTCCGTGCGCTCGGCACCCGTTCGCGCGGACCTCGCCGGTTGCGACGCCTTCCTCGTCCGCGTGCGCGGCGACGGTCACCGCTACAAGTTTACGGCGCGCAGTGACCGCGGCTTTGACAGCGCGATCTATCAAATTGTTTTCACGACGAAGAAGGGCGAGTGGGAGGAGCACCGGTTGCCGATGAAGGACATGGTGCCGACTTTTCGCGGGCGCATGTTGTCGGGCGAACCGCCGCTCGATCCGGCGAAGGTGGCTTCCGTGGGCTTCCTGATTTCCGACAAACAAGACGGTCGTTTTCAATTGGAGTTGGCTTGGATCAAAGCGTCAGCGCGCGCCGGTAATTGATAATGAACGTCCTGGTCACTGGCGCGAGCGGTTTCATTGGGCGGGCCGTGGTTTCGCGGCTGGCGGAAAACGGACACCGCGTCGTGCCGCTGCGCCGCACATCCGGTGGCAGCGAAGCCGGACCAACTTGGAATCCGTCAGCCGGACAACTCCGCCTCGAACCCGCCGGTGCGCTCGATGCAGTGGTTCACTTTGCAGGCGAGAACATCGCCCAGCGATGGACGCCCGCAGCCAAGGCGCGCATCCGCGCCAGCCGTGTGGACGCAACGCGATTGCTGTGCGAGGCGCTGGTCCGTCTGCCGCAACCGCCGCGGGTTCTGATTTGCGCTTCAGCGACGGGCTTTTATGGCGATCGGGGCGACGAAATTCTCGATGAGCAAACCGGGCCGGGCACGGGTTTTCTCGCAGAAATCTGTCAGGCGTGGGAAGGCGCGGCCGCGCCGGCAAGGCAGCGCGGCATTCGCGTGGTGCACTTGCGGCTGGGCATCGTGCTGGCCCGTCACGGCGGCGCGCTGGCCAAAATGTTGCCCGCCTTCCGGCTCGGACTCGGCGGACGGCTCGGCACGGGCCGGCAGTTTTGGAGTTGGATTGCGCTGGAAGACTTGCTGCGTGTGGTCGAACAGGTGTTGCAGGACAACCGCTTGAGTGGCGCGGTGAACGCAGTGTCGCCCACGGCCACCACGAACGCGGGCTTCACCGAGGCGCTGGCGCGCGCGTTGCACAGGCCCGCTTTTCTACCTTTGCCCGGGTTTGTCGTGAAGTTGATTTTCGGCGAGATGGGCCGCGAAGCATTGCTGGCCAGCGCGCGTGTGCGGCCTGCGCGTCTCCTCGGAAGCGGCTTCGAGTTTCGTTTCCCGGAACTGGCTGCCGCCTTCAAACAATTGCTGAGTCAACCGGACCGAACCTCATGAGCGCGCCTTCGATTCACTGGTTCAGGCTGGACCTGCGTCTGGCGGATAATCCCGCCCTGCGCGCGGCCATCGAACGCGGCGGGCCGGTTGTGCCGGTGTTCACTTGGGCGACGGAGGAAGAAGGCGACTGGCCGCCAGGCGGTGCATCGAAGTGGTGGTTGCATCAATCGCTCGCCAAATTGGACGCGCAATTGCGGGCGGCGGGTTCGCGGCTGGTTATCCGGCGCGGACCGACGCTCGAATCTCTCCGCGCGCTGGCAAAGGAAACTGGCGCAGCCGCGGTGTTCTGGAATCGCCGCCACGAACCGGCTGTCATCGCGCGCGATGCCAAGGTGAAGGAAGCCTTGGGCAGCGATGGTTTCGCCGCGGAAAGTTTCAACGCCGCGCTGCTGCATGAACCTTGGACGATTCAGAACCAAAGCAATAAGCCGTTCCAGGTGTTCACGCCTTTCTGGCGACATTGCCTCGCCAAGCCTGACCCGGCCGAGCCGCTGCCAGCGCCGAAGAACATCCTCTCGCCGTCGAAGTGGCCCAAGTCGCTCGCACTCGGTGAACTGGAACTTGAGTCGAAACTCAATTGGTCCGACGGGCTGCGCGCCGCGTGGCATCCAGGCGAGGTGGGTGCGACCGCCAACCTGAGCCGTTTTC
Organism: Verrucomicrobiota bacterium; assembly: GCA_025457745.1. Classification (GTDB taxonomy): domain Bacteria; phylum Verrucomicrobiota; class Verrucomicrobiia; order Limisphaerales; family JADLHS01; genus JALOTT01. The sequence continues at coordinate 3,512 of JALOTT010000203.1, read as the reverse complement.
TGGCCAAAGCCTTCGACGATTACACCGACCACCGCAATCGCCCGGACGTCACCGGCACGTCACGGCTCTCGCCGCATCTGCATTTTGGCGAAATCAGCCCGTGCCAAGTGTGGCATGGTTTGCGGCGGCTGGCGTCGAAGCGTGGCTTGCCTGTCGAGCAATGGCGCGGTTCGCAGTTCCTGGCCGAACTGGGCTGGCGCGAGTTTGCGCACCACTTGCTTTTCCACTTTCCGCACACACCTGCCGAGCCATTGCGTGCGGACTTCAAGAAATTTCCCTGGCGCAAAGACGCGGCATGGCTTCGGGCATGGCAGGTAGGCCGCACCGGTTATCCCATCGTGGACGCCGGGATGCGCGAACTGTGGGCGACCGGCTGGATGCACAATCGCGTGCGAATGATCGCCGCGAGTTTTCTCGTGAAGGATTTGCTGCTGCCCTGGCAGGAAGGCGCACGGTGGTTCTGGGATACGCTCGTAGATGCCGACCTCGCGAACAACACGCTCGGCTGGCAATGGACGGCCGGTTGCGGGGCGGATGCCGCACCCTACTTCCGCGTGTTCAACCCGACGAGCCAGGGCGAGAAATTCGATCCGCAAGGCGACTACGTCCGCAAGTGGTGTCCCGAACTGGCGAAGCTGCCCGCTGAGTGGATTCATCAGCCGGACAAGGCGCCAACCGAAATCCTGCGCGTCGCCGGAGTGAAACCGGGTCACAACTACCCGCAACCCATCGTCAATCATGCCATCGCGCGCGAAGTCGCGTTGGCAGCTTTCGCACGGCTCAAAGGCGGGGCCAAATGACCTGTAACAGTCGAACGCCGTCGTGCGTCTCAACTCGCATGAAAGCACGACTCTGGTGTTTGTTCCTGACTGCCGGTTGTTTATTGGCGTTTCCGCTCATGGGCCGGGCGCAAGCCACGAGTGATGGAAACTTGCCCCAAGGATTCCACCATCTCGAGTTCAAGGTGGATGGGGTCACGCGCGAGGCGCTGATTTATGTTCCGCTCAGGGCGAAGACAACCCCGACGCCCGTTGTGTTCGTTTTTCACGGGCACGGTGGCAGTGCGCGACAGGCGGCGGCCAGTTTTGCCATGAACCGGCATTGGCCGGAGGCGATTTCCGTTTACATGCAGGGGTTGAACACGCCGGGTCGCCTGACCGATCCCGATGGCAAACGCCCCGGTTGGCAGAAAGAAATCGGCGATCAAAAAGACCGCGACCTGAAATTTTTCGACGCGGTGCTGGCGCGACTGAAACAGGATTACAAGACGGACGGGAAGCGCATCTATTCGACGGGCCACTCCAACGGCGGCGGGTTCACTTACCTGCTCTGGGCGGAGCGCGGTGATGTCTTTGCCGCCGTTGCGCCATCAGGGGCGGCGTTCCGCGAAGTGGCAAGACTGAAGCCCAAACCGGCAATGCATCTGGCCGGTGAGCAAGACCCGCTGGTGAAGTTCACCTGGCAAGAACTGACCATGAACGCCGTGCGCAAAGTCAACGGCTGCGACCGCGAAGGCAAACCGTGGGACAAGCAATGCACGATCTATCCGTCAAAAACCGGCACGCCGGTGGTGACGTTCATCCATCCGGGCGGTCACCAATTCCCCAAGGAAGCACCCGCGCTTATCGTGAAGTTCTTCAAGGGATAGCCTGTCCTCACAATCCAATGACGATGGCTTTCGGCTGAGCGTATTCTTCTAACTCGTGGCCCAGCACGCGGCCCCAGCCAGATTGCTTGTAACCGCCAAACGGCAGCGCGGAATCAAAGACGTTGTAGTAGTTGCCCCACACGGTCCCGGCCCGCTGTTCTGCCACGATGCAGCGGGCTTTGGCGATGTCGCGCGTCCAAACTCCCGCCGCCAGGCCGTAGGGCGTCTGGTTGGCGCGGGGAATCAGTTCCTTGGGTTTGGTGAACGGTTCAGCCACGACCACCGGGCCGAAAATTTCTTCGCGGACGATGCACATCTTCGGATTCATGTCTTTGACGACAGTGGACGGATTGTGCTTGGTGAGAGACTTTGGCCGGGTACCCGGCTAACTTCGCGCGCATGAGTGCGCGACGGGTCATCGTGGTTGGCGGCGGGGCGGCCGGATTTTTTGCGGCCATCACCTGCGCTGAAGCGGCGCCGGACACCGGGGTGACGGTGATCGAAAAAGGGCCGCACTTTCTTTCCAAGGTCCGCATCTCCGGCGGCGGTCGTTGCAATGTCACGCACGCCTGCTTCGATGCGCGCGAGTTGACCGCGCGGTTTCCGCGCGGCGAGCGGGCGCTGCGCGCTCCGTTCATGACGTTTCAGGCCAGCGACACGGTGGCGTGGTTTGAATCGCGCGGCGTGAAGCTGAAAACGGAAAGCGATGGCCGCATGTTTCCCGCCAGCAATTCATCACAGACAATCATTGATTGTCTGCTGGGCGCGGCCAAGGCGGCGGGGGTGAAGCTCCGGCCCAACTCCGGGGTCGAGCGTGTTGCGAAGTTGCCGGATGGTGGGTTTGGATTAACGCTGGCCGGTAAGCCTTCGTCCCTCTCTCTCCGCGAGGAACGAGCGGGGAGAGAGCCGGAGAGAGGGGCGGTCCAAAAAACAAACCTCCTCTCCCCGGCCCTCTCCTCCCGCTTCGCCGGAGGAGAGGGAGAATCATCCGCCGGCGAAACGCTATTCTGCGATCATCTACTCCTCGCCACGGGCGGATGTCGCGCGGCGGCGGCGGGGCAAATGGCCGTTTCGCTCGGGCACACCTTGGAGCCGCCCGTGCCGTCGTTGTTCACGTTTCACATTGGGACGCCGTGGTTGCGCGCGTTGGCCGGGATTTCCGTCGAACCGGTTGAGGCGTCGGTGCCGGGGGCGCGGTTGCGCGAGCGGGGCGCGTTGCTGGCGACCCACTGGGGACTGAGCGGGCCGGTGATTCTGCGGTTGTCGGCGTGGGGCGCGCGGGTGTTGCACGGACTCAATTACGAGTTTCCACTCCATCTCAACTGGCTGCCGCAGATCAGCGCCGAGGCGATTTTCAAGGACCTTGATTCGCGTCGCAAAACGCAACCCGCGCGCTTCATCGTCAATACGCCGGTTGCGCCGTTGCCGTCACGCTTGTGGGAACAACTCGTCCTCGCCGCCGGCATCGCGCGCGACACGCGGTGGGCCGCGCTCTCGCGTTCCGCGCAACACCAACTCGTCCAGCAATTGATCCGCACGGAATTTCAGGTCACGGGCAAGAGCCTCAACAAAGATGAATTCGTCACCTGCGGCGGCGTGCGTTTGGGCGAAGTGAATTTCAAAACGATGGAGAGCCGGATTTGTCCGGGGCTGCACTTCGCCGGTGAACTGTTGGACATTGACGGCATCACCGGGGGATTTAATTTTCAGGCCGCCTGGACGACCGGTTGGATTGCGGGTCAGGCGATGGCGGCACACGCCTGAACTTCGCTCAAGTCGAAGGCGGGCTTTTCGCCTGCGGGCGCAGCAAAATGTTGGGGCGGCAGCCCGGTCGGAACGCAGCTTGCCCCTGTCCCCAAATTGC
>JALOTT010000202.1 GCA_025457745.1 Verrucomicrobiota bacterium | reverse complement strand
AAAGCGAAAAATCCACGTTTAAACTAACATCACAAACAACCGGAAATAGTATCTTACGCCTCAACCCCGAAAGAGACATTCACGCTGAACCAGTACACTCTTTGGGTTCTTCTCGAAGTAATCATTTCGCTCCAGAAAGTGGCGATCAATAGGAGCCATCGCTTCCTCGACAGATTGATAATCGCTGTTGTGGATGATTGCCTTTGCCATGCCGCTGAAAACGGATTCGATGACATTCAGATACTGGGCCGATGAAGGCAAAGGAATCAATTCAACGTGTGGCGCGTGTGCTGAACTCCAGAGGTCGGGCGTGTTAATGCTCTCCACTTTTTTATACAACGCTTCCGAGGCGTGCCATGAAGCCGCATCCCAAGAGAGATACAATGTGTCGCACCCCTTGTATTTTTCCAGAAGCACCTCCAGAAGGCGGATCATTTCGGTCGTGTTTTTCGCCTTTGAATAGAAGTGGGTGACCTGATTCCGAGATAACTCAAGCGCCGCCGTCACGATGAGGCTGCCTTTGGATTTTTGAAATTGTGGAACGTGTGGGTGTTCTCCTGGACCGACCAGTCTCATGCCACCCCTCATCTTGACTGCAAAAGGACCGTATTCATCAATCGAGCAGAATCGGTCGTTTTCACGGAGAGTGGACAGAACAGATTTGATGCGTTCGAGTTTCTCTTGGTATTCAGGATCGTGGCTGGTCAGAACCTCCGTCGCCATATTCCATGTGTAGCCAGCGGCCCTGACGATCCTGCTTATGCTCGCCCGCGAGACAGAGATGCCTTGTGCGAGGAGGCACTGGCGAATGTCAGCGAGTCTCCAAGACGTTCTGTTGATGTTGTGCTGAGACGGAGGCGAATGCAGCAAAGCAAAAATGGCGTTCTTGATGGGTTCTGTCGTGGCCTTCCTTATACGTCCTGGGCGCTTGGCATCCTTCAACAATCCGGGCAGGCCAAAGTTTTGGAAGCGAGCACGCCAAAGCAACACCGTCGGGCGGGTGATCTTCAAGGCCTTGGCAATGGTGCTGTTGGGGCGTCCCTCTGCCGCTGCGAGAACGATGCGTGCCCGCAACGCGACTCTTTGTGGTGTCTTGCCGGCGCGGATTAGCTGTTGCAGTCGCTCCTTGTCTTCGCAACTGATCGTGAGCGCTACGGCTGGCCTAAACATGTAGTTATCTGTTGAAAAGCATTTCCACCTTTGCCTTCACCGCTTCATCCATCTTGATGAGCGGCGGTCAGCCCCGAACTCCGATGAATCGCGAGCAGGAGCTTTCGGGGTTCGCCGGGGAGTTTCTTCGTCGCGTCAATGCCGAGTTTGCTGCCGCTGGCGATTTCACTGGTGGCGTGGTTGAGCACATCGGCTGGCTTCACTTCTTTACCAAGGGGTTGCGCACTGAAAGTTGGGGAAAGGCGGAGAAATCGCGGTCCGCCGACCACAGTTCACTCACGCCGTGATGGAGACAGAGTGCGGCAATACGCGCATCGTGAATGCGTGGCCCTTTCAGTCGTGCAGCCGTGGCAATATCGCGCAGCTTTTCGATGTAACCGGGGCTTTCCGACAACAGATGCAATTGCGGCGACGCGAACAACGAGTCAACAAAGCCCAAAGCTTCGGACAGCGTGGAGGCGGGCTTGTAGATTCCCGGATGTGTAACGATGCCGATGAATTCGTGGACGCACGGCCAGGGAATGGCCCACGGTGCGGGCTGATGCCGCAGGAATTCCACCTGTTCTTTGGCCGCCGCGTGAAACTCGCTGTCCTCGCGGTGCGCGTAAACCAGCAGGTTGGTATCAACCGCAATCACGCGCCACGCCCCCGGTAGAGTTCGTCGCGAATCTTGTCCCACGACACATTCTTGAACTCATCCGTCAATCCACGACCGCGAACCGTGACCAGCGGCGGAAGCTTCGCGGGTTTGTTCTGCCTTCCCCGCAACACCAACCGCAGGCCCTGCTCGGTCAGCGAGCGAAAGGTGGTTTTCTCCCGGCGCGCCACCCGCTGGGCGCGCTCAAACAGATCGTCGGCAATCTCAATGGTGGTCTTCATAATATGGCGGCCCATATTCGCCCGGCTGGCCGCCCATATCAAGAGACATTTCCGAATAGGAAGTGGATTTTCCACGGATCGCTTCATCCATCTTGATCAGCGGCAGCCACCCCCGAACTCCGATTAATCGCGAGCAGGAGACTTCGGGGCTCGCCGGGAATTTACTTCGTCACATCGGTTTTCCCTTTTCTTCCACACGTATCGAAACATGATCACTCGCAGCGCCGCCGTGAACGGTATCGCCAGGATGCCGCCGAGGATGCCGCCCAGCAGCGTCGTGCCGACCATGAGCGCGATGATGATGGTCACGGGATGCAGGCCCACGCGGTCGCCCATGATCTTGGGTTGAATCACCGTGCCTTCGAGCGTTTGCACGACGGCGAACACGGCCAGCACGAGCGCCGGATGTTGCCAGTCGCCGAACGCCACGAGCGAAATCACCAGCGCCACCACGCACGTCGTGATTGCGCCGAGGAACGGGATGATCGTGAGGCACGTCGCCATCACGCCGATGAGCACGGCATACGGCAGGCCGATGATGAGAAAGCCGATGGTGTAGAGGACGCCGTCGCAAATCGCCACCAGCACCTGCCCACGGAAAAACGCGACGAGGTATTCGTTGATCGAGCCGATGACGAAGGCCAGTTCGTCTTTGAACTTCGAGTCCTGCACGGGCAGGTAATCGCGCCAGCGCGCCGCGATGCCGTGTTTCTCCAGCAGAAAATAAAATGCGTAGATCGGCACCAACGCCAACCCCGCAATCACGCCGAACACCGAGCCGACGAAGCCCATCACTTGCGAGAGCCATTGGCCGAATTTGGGCAGCAATTTCGTGGCGTAATCGGCTACGGATTGGAAGGAGGTGGAATCGCCCAACGCGGGCCGCGCGGGTTCGGCCAGGGACGTGTTCGTCTCGGTGATAATTTCGACGCCGGGCGCGGCGGGGGCGTTTGTGCTCGCGGACTTCGCGCTCTCGCTGTACGCGCGCAGGGCGGGCAGGATGGATTTAGGCAGCCAGCGTGGCGGTTCGGCGGCGAGTTGTCCGGCTTTGTCGGGAAGCTCGGTTTTGAAGCTGCTCGTCTTGGCGGCAAGGTCGCGCGCCTCAACGACGAGTTGCGGCACGACGCTCGCAAGCAATCCAGCCACGATTACCAGCGCGAGCACGAACACAATCGCGATGGCCCGGGTGCGCGGCACATTTTTGCGGACGAGGAAGCCCACGACCGGATCGAGCAGACACGCGAGCACACCCGCCACCGCCACCGGCCAGATGACCGGCGCGAGCACGTTCAAGACGCGTTCCAATCCCCAAACCGCGCCAACCACCAATGCCACGATTACGGCAACGGCCAGTCCGGTAAGTGACGCCCAGATGACGCGCGCCTGTTTTTCTGTTGGCGGAGGGAAATTCATGGCGAGAGGACAGAGGATGGCGGATGGAGGATGGAAGCATCACATGACTGACGACGGCAACCCGCCATCTTCAATCCTCGATCATCTATCTTCGTTTTCATCTCAGCCTTGCCCCAGTTTCTTCGATTTCTCCGTCGCGGCGCGCACGGCGCTCATTACCGTGCCGCGCAGTTTGCCTTTTTCCAATTCGTGCAAGCCTTCGATGGTCGTGCCGCCGGGACTCGTGACCATGTCTTTGAGCGCGCCGGGATGCTGGCCGGTTTCCAAAACCATCTTCGCCGCCCCGAGGACGGTTTGCGCCGCGAGCTTTGTGGCCACGTCGCGCGGCAATCCCGCCGCCACCCCGCCGTCGCTCAACGCTTCGATGAATTGATAAACATACGCCGGCCCGCTGCCGCTCAAGCCGGTGACGGCGTCAAGCAACGATTCCTTGAGCGGGAACGCCACGCCCACGGCGGAAAAAAGCCGATGCGCCAGGTCGCCATCGGCGCGGGTGGCGGATTTACCGAGGGCCAAGCCGGCGGCGGACGCGCCAACGAGCGCCGGGGTGTTGGGCATCACGCGGATAACCCGCGCTTGAGGTGGCAGCGCAACTTCGAGTCTTGCCGTGGGCACGCCGGCGGCGATGGAAATGAGCAGGTGACGGCGCGTGAAATGGTCGCGGATTTCCGTCAGCACGCCACCGGTCTGGTCCGGTTTCGTCGCGAGCACCAGCACGCTGGCCTGCTCGACGACCCGGACGTTGGAGGGCAAAATCCGCGCGCCGGTTTCCTTGCCAAAGGCGACGCGAGCAACCGACGCCGGGTCACTGCCGAAAACTTGCTTGGGCGCCACGAGGCCGGCGCGAATAAAACCTTTCGCGAGCGCGGTGGCCATTTTGCCGGTGCCGATAAATCCGAGGGTGAGCTTCGCAGGCATGGCGGGTTTGTAGCAATTCAGCCGCGCCAACGAAAGCGAAAACGCCGTGCAAGATTCAGCTTGTAACTCCCACCGAGACGGTCGCGACATTCACCGGCCAGAGGCCCGCGCCACGACGGCGGCAATCTCTCGTTGCGCCCGAATCACTGGCTACCCGTGGCGGGTTGGGCGCGATCAGGATGCCTCGAGCCGAAGTTCAGCAAGTTGCTTTGCCCACTTCCGGCACAACCAGAGCGGCAGAAAGCCGGAGACGCCGAACGAACAATCAATCAGCCGCCACCAGAAGGGAATTCCGCGCACCGCGCCGAACACCAGCGCATACGGAATCACCAGCGCGCAGGCAATCAGACCAAAGTCGAACAACCAGCGGTTTCGCACCGGGTCGCGCAACGCGCCCACGAATGCGATGGCGATGACGAAGTGACCGAACGCCAGCCAATCGGTGCCGTAGGCGAGGAACGGGTTTGTGTATTCGACCATGTCGAGTGCGTTGCGCACTTGGAACAGCCAGAGCGTTACGAAGTCGAGATCGGCTGCCGCCTGCGACCCCAGTTCCTCGGCGTCCCACAGCTTGATGAGTGAATCCAGTTCCCAGCGCAGCGGAATCGCCGTGGCGCCGCTCAAGACGAGGCCGATGATGAACAGCCACGTCAGAGCCTTGATTCGCCGACGGAGTTGCATTTCCCGGTTCATGTTTTCGCCTTTTCCAATGAGTCGTCGCGCTCTTTGCGTTAATCATACCCCCGCGTCCGTTTTGCCGGCCTGTCCCATTCGGACTTGCCCAAACAATGAAACCAGTGAGTCAGAAAAAACTTCTTCTCCTCCGGCATGAACGTATCCGCACGTCCCACGATGGGCCGCAACGCCGTGGTCATTTGCAGCACTACGAGCACGAAAATGATGATCCACGTGTTCATTCCCGCATTCGACCGCGCATGGGAGTGCGCGAACGCCGCGAGCAGGAATCGCAGACCGAAAATCGTCGCGACGAACCAGAAAATCAAATGCAGCGCGCCCATCCAGCACAGCGAGTTCGTGGATTCGGAAAACAACCACGCCACCGGCGCGAACCCGATGAGCAGAATCGTCATCAGCATCAACAATCCTGACACCATACCCACAACTTCCACGAGCCGCGCCCGCGAACCGCTCAGGCACGCGAAGATGTAAAGGCTCGGCAGGCAGATGACCGCCGAGATGAGCAATCCGCCCGCGATCTTCACCGGCGCGGCCCACCATTGTTCGTGGCCGGAAAACGAACCGACAATGACGCCGTAAATCAAGCTGCACACGACGGACATGAACAGCATTGCGGCGATCAACTTGCCCGCGCCCGGCTGGCGCAGTTGGAACATTACACGCCGGGGTTGGCGCAGGATGGATTCAATGGCCGCAGCAACGCCGGGGACGGGCTGGCGGTCTTCCGGATTGTCGCCGAGCGGCCACGGGCCATAGGTGGGCGGTGCACTCGCAGGCGGGATTTGTGGTGGGACTTGAGGCGGAGTTGGATTCGTTTCGTTCATAGTTCTGGAGTGTTGATGGTTCGTTCAGTCAAATTGGAACAGGTGGAGCAGCGTGCGAAAGATGTCCTCATAAAAATTTCCCTGGAACGCCGTGTCACGGAGAAACACGACGGGCAGTTGCGGCGCGCCGATGAGCGGTCGCGCAATCCATGTGAGCTGGCTGCCGAGAAAAAGATTCACCGCCAGCCACGCGAACAGCACACGCCACGCGACCGTGCGGCTGCCGCCAAGTTGCTTCAGGAGTTGAAACAGTCGCACGTTGCCCGCGATACCGGCGAAGGCGATCGCCACGACGTGCGCGAGTTTGATGAGGCCGTAAGTAATTGTGGACTTCACGTCCGGGGACATCGGCGGCGCGTTCCAAACCAGGAATCCCACCAGCGGACTGAACGCGCCGAGAATCGCCGATGCAATCGCAAAGCTCATCAGCACCGCGAGCAGCGACTGTCGAAACGTGATGTTTAATCCCAGCAATGGCGCAAGCATGGCGTTGAGCAGCGCGTTACCGAGTGTGACGAGCAGCATGATGAGCGGCAGCTTGATGGCGACGTAAAGCGCCTGCATCGGGTCGCGCCACCAACCCATCGCCGCACCGTAACATCCCGCGCCAGCGACAATAACCGTGATGTGAAACGCGAATCGCCGGGATTGAAATTGCGCCGCCCAACGTCCGAGCGTATCTGGTTCGCCACGCAACAGCGTGCCGAGTTCCTGCGGATGGGAGAGGGTGGAGGTCATTTTCAACGCAAAGGCGCCAAGACGCAAAGGCGCAACCCGGCGGAGACGCAACCTGACGGACGCCCCAAAGAAACCGCAGAGTTGCGCAGTTTCGGGAGGTAGCACTGCACAGGAGGAGCCGTCATCGCGAACGCCGTCGCCCCCAAAGTCACCCACGAGTCGGGGACAAGATCATTTTGAAAAAGTGGTTCTTCGCTATTTTCGGTGGAGCCTCAATATTGGGGTAATCGGAGTTTTCCGGCCGCGAAGTAGAGCATGGTGATCAGGTGCGTTGTGGAACGGTAGCCGCGGGCTTTGCGTTTGGTCGCACTGAAGACGCTATTCAATCCCTCCATGAACGCAT
>JALOTT010000201.1 GCA_025457745.1 Verrucomicrobiota bacterium | reverse complement strand
CAGCCCAGAACGCAGGAGTGGATTCATGCGCGAGAGTGGATTCATGTAACTGTATGTAACAATGCCGCAAGCGTGCGGCTACTTTTTGCAGCCGCATGGAATCGGTGGCGGCTGGCACACCGCCACACTGCACAGGTCGTGGCGGAATGGATGGGAAATTGTTTCGGCGATGGTTCGGCGCGCGCAGTTGCTTTTTGCATGGGTTCTCTGATAATGGCCGTCCCGTGACCGAGCCAAGCCTGTTGCTTCTCATCCCGGCTTACAACGAAGAGCGCCGAATTGAACCGGTGCTCCGCGATTACGCGCGCTATTTTCAGGACCACTATCGCGGCAAATTCCAGCTCATCGTCGTGCTCAACGGTTGCCGCGATGACACGCAGGGCGTGGTGAAACGCGTGGCGAAGGACTTTACCGGCATCGGCTTGCTGGACTTTCCCGAAGCGATTGGCAAGGGCGGCGCGCTCATCGAGGGGCTGAAACTCGCGCCCCTGACCGACGTGATTGGATACGTGGACGCTGACGGCTCCACGCCGCCGGCGGCGCTGCACGATCTGGTGAGGCGCATCGGCCAGGCGGATTGCGTCATCGGCTCGCGCTGGCTGCCGGGTGCGCGATTGCACGTGGAGCAGAGCGGGAAACGCCAGTTTGCCAGCCGCGCGTTTCACCTCATCGTCCAGTTGCTCTTCAACATGCACATCCGGGACACGCAATGCGGCGCGAAAGTGCTGCGGCGCGAGGCCGTGGAAAAAATCCATTCCGCCCTGCGCATCGCCGACATGGCGTTCGACATCAATCTGCTCTACTCCCTGAAACGGGCCGGGTTTCGCACCCTCGAAGTCCCCACCGAATGGACCGACAAGAGTGGCTCCAAAGTCACGCTGTTTCGCACCTCGCTAACTATGTTTCTTTCGGTGGTCCGGATTCGCATCATCTATTCGCCGTTTTACAAATGGCTTTCCCCGCTGCGGCCGCTCGAAACGTGGATTTACAAGAAGCTCCGCCAGCCGCTGCCCAAATCCGGTCCGCCGCCCGACCACGGCCCGGAATCCGAACCCTGAATCATGGCGCTGCCCTACAAAGTCGCCACGCTGCTTTACTGCTTCAACGAGCGCGACGAAATCCTCCTGCTCGAACGCGCCCAACAGCCCAACCTCGGTTTCTGGAGTCCCTGCGGCGGCAAGCTCAAGACCGATCTTGGCGAGTCGCCCTACGTCTGCGCCGCCCGCGAAGCGCGCGAGGAACTCGGCCTCCAGTTCGCGCCGTCCGACTTCCACCTCGCCGGTCTCGTGAGCGAACACGGCTATCAAGGCAATGCGCACTGGCTGATGTTCCTCTTTGAGTTGAAACCGAAACTGAAGCAACTCCCGCCGCCGATGAGCGAAGGCCGCTTTCAATTCTTCCCGCGCGCCGCGCTGGATGGCCTGCGCCTTCCGCAGACCGACCGCGAACGCATCTGGCCCTGGTTCTGGCAATATCGCGGCGGCTACTTTGCCGCGCACTGCCATTGCCACCCCGACGGCCGCAACGACTGGGCGCTGGAAGAATGTCGAATGGAGAATGACGAATTCCGCCCGACAACAAACTTTGCCCAAGCGCAAATTTCAACAATGAAACATAGGCCTGTGATAGATGTTGAATGGACTGGCCCTTTTGCTTGGCCAAAGTTCGAGGGCAAAACCAAGCTGCCCTCGATTCCAAAACATCCAGGCGTGTATTTGCAGACAGTTGAATATCTAAATGGCTATTTGATCTATGCAGCTGGAATTACGCGTCGTCCAGTTCCAACTCGATTTCACGAGCACACTCTTAAGTATTTGAGTGGAGATTATAACATTCTGGATGTCGCCGCTATGAAACGGGGCAAACGAAAAGAAATATGGCACGGCTGGGGTTGGTCTCCAGCGAAGCGGAAAGAATTCGAGAAACGGAAGCAGGTGATTCTTGATGCAGCCAACAGGCAACTCGAAGGATTTCGCATCTTCGTCGCCGACATTGGAAATCAGCCGCGCATCCTTGAACGTCTTGAGGCGTCAATTATGGACTGGCTCGACGAACAACCGTCGCCTTTCTGCGACATTCCGGACGAGGGGATGATGCTTTCACGACGACGGAAAACTGAATCGGTAATTGTGGCAAATAATAAGTGTGCCGCGACACTGCACCGACTCCCTGACAGGCTTGAAATATAGAATACAAAGCGCCGATAAGGAGACGGCTGCAAATCTTCTCCCGGAAAATTTCCCCGCTGACTTGGTTCATCGCCCCGCTCCCTCCACTGGCCGGGGGTCCCGCTCTGGCGCGCGGCGTTCACGCCGCTTCAACTCGCGCACAACAGCACCGCATTTGTTCACCCCCGTCGCCTTTCGTTTGTCGAAGCGGACTGAAGTCCGCGCTACCGCCGACTCAACTGCTCGCTTTGCGAGGCATCGAGATTTATGCCGGCAACGCCGTCTCGCCCAATTGGAATCCTTACCCGCACAAATCCAATCCCTCACGAACCGCCAAACTGAACGCCTTCGCGCGCCAGCAGCGTGCGCTTCCACTTCAACCCGCCGGAAAAACCGCCAATCTTCTGGTTGGCCGCCAGCACCCGGTGACATGGAATGAAAACCGGAATCGGATTCGCGCCACACGCGCCGCCGACCGCACGAACGGCTTTGGGCTGGCCGATGGAGCGGGCGATCTCGCCGTAGCTTCGCGTTTGGCCACAGGCAATCTGGCTCATAGCCCTCCACACACGTCGCTGAAACGCCGTGCCGCGGGAAATATCCAGCGGCGGCGAAGCCGGCGAAGCGCGACCCGCGAGCGCGTGTTTGAGCGCCGCCGCCGTCATGCGATGCCAGCGGCGGATCTGCGGTGACGCGGAACTATGCGCCGAGAGCGCATGGCTGTTGCGGTTTGATGGGAAGTTCAAGCCGGCCAGACCTTTTGCGGAGTAACTCGCAATAAATGTCCCGTTGCGAGTTGAAATGGGGAGTCGGACGATTTCGTTCTGCATCTTCGGCTTCATGGTTTGAGTTAACCACCAGGTCGCATTGCCGCCAGTGTCGCCTTCACCGATTCTGCCCATACTTCCAGATGATGCCCAGGAGCAGAAAAAACAAAACCACCACGAAAATGATAAAGCGGTTGCGCGCCACGCGCTTTTCCTTGCGCAACGGTTGCAGCCCATGAACGCCGCCCGCCGCGAGATAGCTGACCAGCCGCGGGTTCATCGTCGTGGGCCGGCGGAACAGATTGTTAATCCAGTGGATCAGCGCGGTGAAGTCGTATTTGCGCACGCCGAGTTCGTTGTAATGCTCAGGCGTCGTGGCGGGTTCGCCGCGCGGCTTGAGCGGTTCCTGGCCCACCTCCTCGAAAATGAGTTCGTTAATTTTCGGCGCGGGCGGCGGCGGGGCGGGAGCAGCCGGCAACGGGTCGGCCGTCTGGGTCGCGTGCGTGATCGTGACACCGTGCGGCACGGCCGTGGAGCGAAACCCCGAAGGCTTGCGGGGCGGGCTGTGCGACAACGTGGCGTCGAGGTGCTTGATCTGCACTTCCAGCGCGGCGATTTCGGAGTTGAGCGCGCGGGCGCGTTCCGAAAGCGGGTCGGACTTTTTTTTTAACCAGGTCATGCCAGGTTGAATTTGAAATCATCGCACGCCACGTCTGTTCGTCGTCTTAGCGGGTGAGCAACAGGACAACAAACAAAGCCAGCGCCAGGAACGCCACCAGCACCAGCGGCCACGTCAGCGCCAGGCCCAGTTTGCACAATTCGCCGAAACTGCGCGTGGCCAGCAATGCTTCCGGCGACGGGCCTTCAGATTCGACCGCCGGGTCTTTCGGCTGGCTGGACAGCACGGGGAATTTCAGCCGCGCCGAATTCCATTCCATGCGCGCATTTTCAATGGCGGTGAGGGCCTTGGTCAGTTCCATGTTGAAATTTTCCTTCGTCCACGTTTCTTCGTGGACGGCCTCGACTTTGGCCAGCCCCTCGCGCAAATCCGCCAGCGCCTTGGCCATCTGCTCGGCGTCGCGGCGCGAATTGAATTCGGCCTCTTCCAGCAGGCCCAGTCCGCGGGTGAGGTTGTGAATCATCTCCTGCCGGCCGCTTTGAAATTCGTTCTGGCGGCGGCGCAATTCCTCGAGCCCGGACCGTTCGCGTTCGAGTTCGTCCTGCGCGCGTTTCAGTTCGGCGAGTTTCTGCTGTGCCTCGGCAACTTGCAGGTCCACCTCCTCCCGCGTGGGAGCGCGCTGCATCGCCCCCGCCAGCGCACTTGTGGTGCTCTGAGAGGCCTGGCGCATTTGGAAGTCGGTGTCCACAAATTCGGTCGCGTCGTATTGAGAAGCCATGCCGCGACTTTAAGCCCGCGCGAAAATGGTGTAAAGCATGCGTTGTGGAAGATTATCACCCGCAAGACAGGCGACTTCATGCGGTCAATTCTGGGCGGCGTCCTGGGTGATTACTCTTGTCATCCCCGGCACCCGGTTTTAGTTTGGTGGTGTTAATAACACCGACGCGCGTTTGACATGATTGAATTGATTCAGTTTCCGTGGAGTCCGTTCTGCATCGTCCAGCGCCACATCCTTAAATTTGCCGGTGGTCCGTCCCACATCCCGCCAAAGCCGGGTGTTAATGAAAGCCGTCGAAATTCCCGGCTTCTCCATGTCCGCCTCATTCTGTGAAAAACTACATCATTGACACCAACGTCCTGCTGCACGATCCGAATTCGCTGCTCAGTTTCGCCAATAACAGCGTGCTGATTCCCATCGAGGTCATCGAGGAGATTGACCGGTTCAAACGCGAGTCCAGCGAACTGGGCCAGAACGCGCGCAGCGTGTCGCGAATGCTCGACGGTTTGCGCGGCGAGGGCCGTTTGAGCGAAGGCGTGCGGTTGCCCAACGGCGGCAAGCTCAAGATCGTTTTCCAAAAAAACGGTCAGGAGAAAAACGGCCACGCGGTTTTTTCCGACAACACGGTGGACAATCGCATCCTTTCGCTGGCTGCCGGCATTCAGAAGGCGCAGCCGAAGAACCCCACCATCCTCGTCAGCAAGGACATCAACCTCCGCATCAAGGCCGACGCGCTGGGCCTGCAGGCCGAGGATTACGAAACCGACCGCGTGTTCATCAAAGACCTCTACACCGGCATGGTCGAGTTGATGGTCGGCCCGGACAAGCTGGCGGCGTTCCGCACCAACGGCGAACTCGAACTCAACGGCGGAAAACAATATTTCCCCAACGAGTTCTGCACCCTCACCGACGAGACGAACCCGAAGCGCACCGCGCTGACCAAGGTGGACGCCACCGGCAAGAAGCTCATCCCGATCATTGACTGCCGCGAGGGCGTGTGGGGCATCAAGCCGCGCAATCGCGAGCAGCATTACGCCTTCGACGCGCTGCTCGATGACCGGGTGAAGCTCGTCACGCTCATGGGCAAAGCCGGCACCGGAAAAACCTTGCTGGCGATGGCGGCGGGCTTGAAACGCACCGTGTTGGATCGTGAATTCCGCCGGCTCGTCGTTGCCCGCCCGACGATTTCGATGGGCAAGGAACTCGGCTTCCTGCCCGGCTCGCTCGAAGAAAAACTCGCGCCGTGGATGCAGCCCATTCACGACGCGCTGGAAATGTTGAGCGACCTGAACATGGGCCACGACCATCGCCGCAGCACCGACCTGATGCGCTCCGGCAGCATCGTGGTGGAGGCGTTGAGCTACATTCGCGGCCGCAGCATCGCGAACCAGTTCATGATCATTGACGAAGCGCAAAATCTCACGCCGCTGGAAGTCAAAACCATTGTCACCCGCGTGGGCAACGGCACAAAAATCATTTTCACCGGCGACCCGTATCAAATTGACAACCCCTACGTGGACTCGGCGTCGAACGGGTTCAACTTCGTGGTGAGCCGTTTCCGCACGGAAGCCGTCGCGGCGCACATCGAGTTGCAGAAAGGCGAGCGGTCGGAACTGGCGGAACTGGCGGCGAATATTTTGTGAACGCCGACGCTGGAGACCGGAAATGTCCGCGCCCTGTCGCCTCGACGGAGACCGTCAAACAAGGTAGAAAAAGCCCATGGCCCTGAGCTACGCTCAACTCGAACAGTTCTACGAGGGGTTGGTCACGCGTGCCCGCAGCCAAGGGATCACGTGTGCCATCACGAGCGGGATGGCGTGCGTGGCTTCGGCGTGGCGCAGGCGACGAAGAATTGCGACCTGCTTTGCGTGCCGGAATCCGCCGACCGCCTCCTCGACCTGCTCTGCGAAAAGAATTTCGCAGGTGTGTTGCCTCGTTATCGCGGCCACCTGAGTCCGCCGCTTGATCAGCGCTGGTTGCGCGGCGGCTGGACCAGTCATTTCGTTTGGAAGACGGGCGACGCCGAGGCGTACTTGGACGTGTTCGGGCCGGCGCCGCGGGCCAGTTCGCCGTGGGAAGCCGAACTCCACGGTCTTTACGCCGGTCCGCACACGGTGGCCGAGATGAAGCGCACGGATCGCGGCAAGGACTGGCCTTTTGCGACCGCGCTGGGGGTGAAACTCCTGGAGGCGGGCGACCCACGCGGCTGGCTGCATCTGTTCGACTACGAAGTTCTCATTCAAATGGTCGAGCGCGTGCCTTGCCCGGCGGGCCTGATTGCACAGCGTCCAGTCCTGGGCCTTTTGGTGGCGCGGGACGAGCGCCTGGAGGTGGCCTTGAAGGCGGAAATTGAGTTCTGGCAACGGCTCGACCACTTGCGGCTCCGGGTTTACGAGCGGGCGGTGCGTTCCTACATGCTGGCGGTCAAGAAAGATGACCGCGCCGATGCGCCAGACCTGCGAACCCAACACCGCGCCAGGGTCGAACCGGCTGAGCCTGCTGCCGTTGAATCCGCTGCGAGACCACGGCGTGGACCAACTGGTGACCGAAGCCCGCGCGGTGGCCGCCCACGACTTCCACGTCCGCGCCTTTGGCGAGGAGATGGCGCGCGTGAACTTTCTGCCGCGGGCGCAACGCCGACGATACATCGCTGACATGATGGACCACGCGCTGCGCAAGGGTGTGAAGTTCGAAAAACCGGCACGCGGAGTGACGCCTTGATCGCCCCGCAAATCCGCGCTTGGCAGTCTCCCGCCATTTTCCTACCGCGCCTGAGTGATCGGCTTTCTCCGATTGGTGGGCATCGCGAACGCCGCCGTGTGGTTGGGCGCGGCCATCTTTTACACGGTCTGCGCCGGGCCGGCGGTGGTCTCGTCGGACATGCCGGCGCTGCTCGGCCTGAAATACTTTCCTTACTTCTCCGGCGCGGTCGGGCAAATTGTCCTCGCCCGAAATTCTTCTCCGTGGCTGTTCTGGCAAACCACCCGATTTCCTTTTACTGCTGAATTCATCGTGAGCATTTGATTAAACACCGACCGGCATCGCTTTCACCCGGCGCCATCCCCAACCCGCCGTGCTCGCGACCCATCGCGGCAGGCGCGACCCACCCGGCTGTGAGCAAAGATTCTCAATCGCTAGATTTTGAACAGTTTTCGAGCCAAAACGAGAAGAAATTCACGGGAATTGGCCGGCGCCGCAAACGAATCGTCTGGCTGCCGCCGATGCCCTTATCGGGATTCAGAAATGCATGCCCACCGTCAACAGCACGGCGTGACTGATGAAGCCATACGTGCCGTCGGCGGTCTGTCCGGCAAACACTCCGGATATTGATGGTGGTTTGCTGCCGGTCACCGTCCGGGCCGGGCCGTATCCAAATTGGTACGTCACGTCGAAATCAAAACGCCTGCCCTTGCGACCGGCCCCGATGCTGAAGAAATGCCGATCCAAATCCGCTGCCAGCGGGGTGTAATAGGCATCGGGAACAGAATTCTCGTTAAAAACATAGCCGGCGCTCATGTGCCAGCCGTTGTCAAAAT
>JALOTT010000010.1 GCA_025457745.1 Verrucomicrobiota bacterium | reverse complement strand
TTCTTTACGGTAATTTGTGGGTGACGGGCGCGTTACGCTTTGGAAATTATTTTCCCGCGAGCACGGCGCTGATCTTTTTCTGCAACTCCGCGTTGATCGTCTCGGCGGAGCGGTTGCCGTCCACAAACGTAAAACCGTAACTGGCTTGCAACCGCCGGAACGCGGCCTGCATCGCCGTCTGGTACTTCACGAAACAATCGAACATGTCGCGCGAGAGGCCGAGGTCCATGCCGCTTTCCCAAAAATTCAGCGCGGCGTTCTTGGCCAGATTGCGCTGGACGAGTTCCTCCGGGTTGACGGTCAGGTAAAACACGGCATCCGGTTCCAGCGCGATGCCGTAAAGATTTTTGAGCCAGGCTTCGTCGAAGCCGCGCACCAGATCGCGCGCCATCAGTGTGTAAATGTAACGGTCGGCCAGCACGATGAATCCGGCGCGCAATGCCGGCAGGATGACATTCTCCAGTTGATCGGCAAAGTCCGTGGCGTAAAACAAACTCAGCGTGGTCCGGCTCAGGATGTTTCCCTCCTGCGCCCGATCCAATTCCTCGCTGACGAGCGAGGAACGCTTGAGGCCGACCTGCACGGTCGCGTGGCCGCTGCCTTCGAGCCATGCGACCAGCTTGGCAATCTGCGTGGAGCGGCCCGAACCATCCGCGCCCTCGACCACAATGAGCTTGCCCGCCAGTTCATCGAGGTTGACGCCCGGAATGCCGTGGCCGAAGAAGCGCCGCGCGCTCCGCACGGGCACGACGATGTCGTTGTTCGCCTTGCGCTTCATTCGACCGCCTCTTCTTCGGGTTCGAGTTTGACCTTGCGCGCCCGCGGCATGCTCGGCGGCGGGAGTGGCAGTGGTTCTTGACGCTTGAAGCCCGACAAATCAATCCGCTTGCTCACCAGTTGGCGCACCAGGGCCTGCTGGGTTTCGACCGGCTCGTTGGCGTCAATCACGGTGAAGTTGAATTCGGTCCTCATCGCCAGGTATTGCTCCAGCAACCGGCCCTGAAAAATCCGGAAACTCTCGTAAATGTCGTTTGAAAGCCGCAAGTCCATGCCCGCCTCGAAAAATTTCAGCTTGGGCCGGCCATCGAGAATGCGCTTCAACGAAACTTCGAGGTCGGCTTTGAAGAAGAATGTCAGGTCGGGCAGCGCGGCGAAATTGTAATTCCCGCGCACCCAATCCGGCGGACAACCGCGCACCACGTCGCGCGCGAACGCCGTGAACACGTAGCGGTCGCACAACACCACGTAGCCCGCGCGCAGCAACGGCACGAGATGCCGCTCGTAACGATCCGCAAAATCCGTGGCGTGGATGAGGCTGAAGGTCGTGGGCGTGAGCAGTTCGCGCTTCTTGCCCTTGCTCGTGGCGGACTTGACCAGTTCGGAGGAATTCCACTCGCTGAAATAAACCTTCATCCCCTCGACTTCGAGCCAGCGCTTGAGCAGATAAATCTGGGTGGACTTGCCCGAGCCATCCAACCCCTCGACGGCAACGAGCCGTCCGGGAAAGCCGAGTTGGGCGAAAGTTTTCATGTCAGGGATCATGTTAACATATTACTCCTCGGGAGAAAACTCCAAATTTCACGGCTGTCACGCCCGAAATGACGTGGGATCACAAGGAGGAGTTCCGGAGGAAGCCGGGGTTGTGACGCTCTCGAGGAACGGGCGGGGGGCAAATGTTTGAAGCCGCGCCCCGCCCCACCATCGCGCGAAGCCAGTTTGCAATCCGCCGCCAGTTCGCCTATTTCTTTGTGGTCCTATGGCGACGAACGGCAATATTGTCACGATCCGAAATCTGTCGAAGATTTATCAGCAGGGTGAAATCAACGTCACCGCGCTGAACAACATCTCACTCGACATCGCGGCGAGGGAATTTCTCGCGCTCATGGGGCCATCCGGTTCGGGCAAGTCCACGTTGCTGCACATCATCGCGGGCATTGACCGGCCCACGAGCGGCGAATGTCACGTGCAAGGGATTGACGTGGCACGGCTGAACGAGTCCCAACTCGCTGACTGGCGGAATCACAACGTGGGGTTTGTTTTTCAGACGTTCAACCTCATCCCGGTGCTCACCGCGTACGAGAACATCGAGTTGCCACTGCTGCTTACGCGCTTGAGTCGCGGCGAGCGGCGGCGGCAGGTCGAAACCGCGCTCGAACTCGTCGGCCTCGCGGATCGCGCCAAACACCTGCCCAAGCAACTCTCCGGTGGACAGGAACAGCGCGTGGCGATTGCCCGCGCGCTGGTCACCGACCCGGCGCTCGTGGTCGCGGACGAGCCGACCGGAAATCTGGATTCCCATTCCGCGCAGGAGGTATTGGGGGTGCTGCAATCACTGAGTCGTGACGCGGGAAAAACCGTCATCCTGGTCACGCACGATCCGAAGGCCGCCGCATTCGGCACGCGCACGATCCATCTGGAGAAGGGAGAGCTTTTGGAATGACCCGGCCCGAAATCCGAAACCGGCTGTGGTTGCGCGCAGGCAACCGCCGGTGTAGAAACAACTTTGTGACAGTTCGTATGGGCAGACATTGTGGAACGCGTGTGCGCCCCGTGTCTGCCCTCATGTTTTCTCTACGACCCCTGCTATGGGCCACGGCTCACCGTCCAAACCGGCGCGGATGAAGAACCCGCTGTCGTAGCCCGGCACCAGTGCGCGCCATTCGACCTCGAAAATAAAATCCGAGAACTGCTTCCTGGTGCGCAGCCAGCCCACGCCTTTGACGAGTTGAAGGTTGCTGTTCGTGACCACGAAGGTCACATCATGCACGGGCGACCAACCGGTGAGATCTTTGCCGTTGAATAGCGATTGCCAGTTGGCGTCTTTCGGTTCGTCCGCAGCGACTGCCGCGTGGGCAGCAACGAGGCACCCGGCGAAGATCGTCTGGAGGATTTGCAGCCTGAAGGTTTTCATGTTGGAAGATGCCTGGGGCGAAACGGAGGAGGAGTCAGGCGCGCGCCAACTCTGTGACCGGCTCCAAGGCGAGCGTAGGGCAAGGGACACTTTGCGCTGTGAGTTCGAGCCGCACATGGGCCGCGCCGATCTTTTGCAGTCGGTCGTTGACCGTGCGATGGGCGAGTTCGGGTTTGTTACATTCGCGGCTCAAGTGGCCGAGATACAAATGGCGCAGGCTGGTGGTCATGATGTCTTCGACGGCGTTCGCGCAGGCGTCGTTGGACAGGTGGCCGTGGCGGCCGAGGATGCGTTGCTTCAAACTCCAGGGCCGACGCGGGCAATCCTGAAGCAGCTTCACGTCGTGGTTGGATTCGAGGACGAGCGCATTGGCGTGGCGCACGCGTTCGGCCACCAAGCGAGTGAAATGGCCAAGGTCGGTGGCGAAGCCGATGTTGCCCGCCGCAGTGCGAAGCAGAAAGCCCACCGGGTCTTGCGCGTCGTGCGGGATGGTGAAGGTCTCGATGGCGATGTCGCCAATCTCGAAACACGCACCCGTGGTAAAGAGATTGAATTCCGCCTTCAGCGTGAGGATGCGTTGAATTTCGTCCTTGGTGTCGCGGTTGCAATAAATCGGGATGCGCAGCTTGTCAGCCAGGCCCATCAGTCCCTTGATGTGATCGGTATGCTCGTGGGTGATCAAAATGGCCGAAAGGTTTTCCGGTGCGCGCCCGATGCTCGCGAGACGCAGGCGAATCTGGCGCGGACTGAACCCGGCGTCCACGAGGATGCGGGCTTCGTCGGTTTCCACGTAAGCGCAGTTGCCGGAAGAACCGCTGCCGAGGATGGTTAATTTGACGGCCACGGGACGACGTTAGGCCGCGAGTGGAATGGCGGCAACGATTTTCGCGCCCAAAAGCCAATGTCGTGCCAAGTTATTTCTTGAGGTTTGGCCTTGGTCGCCTATCATTCCCCCACAGACAGAAATGGCACACGGCTTACAACTATCGCAGCGGTTGACACAATCGCTGGTCTTGGCGCCGCAACTCCAGCAATCGCTGGCGTTGCTGCAAGCGCCCACGCTGGAACTCAAGGCGCTGGTCGAGCAGGAATTGCAGCAAAACCCGGTGCTCGAAGAGGTGCCGGGCACGGAAAGGGAAGCGGAAGAAAAGGCGGAACGCGATTCTGACGCCGCCGCCGAAGCCGCCGATCCCACAGAACCGCCGGCTGACCTCGCGTCCGACGCCGAGAAACACGAGGCGGAGCCGGTGGACGATTTTCAAGCCGAGTTCGATAAACTCGTTCAACTCGATCAGGAATGGCGCGACCATTTTGCACAGACCAACCTGCCCACGCGCCAATCCGCCGAGGAAGAGGAGAAGCGGCAATTCATGTTCGATTCGCTGGTGGCGGGAACGTCGCTGGCGGAAGTGCTGCTTGAACAGGTGCGCGACTCCGACCTGACGGAAACTCAGCGCCCGGTCGCCGAGTTGATCATCGGCAACCTTGACGAGTACGGCTATTTGAAGGCGTCGGTGGAAGAAGTTTCCGCGGCTTCGGGCGTCCCCGGCGAAAACATTCTCGAAGTGCTAAAAGTAGTGCAGACGTTCGAGCCGCCTGGCGTCGGCGCGCGTGACTTGCGCGAATGTCTGCTGCTCCAGCTCGAACGCGCTGGCGAAGCGGAATCACTCGAATCCCGGATCGTGAGGGATTTCATGGAGGCGCTGGGCAAGCGGCGCATCCCGGAAATCGCGCGCGGCACCGGCCGTTCGGTTGAGGAAGTGCAGGATTCGCTCGCCAAAATTGCGCGGCTCGAACCGCGTCCGGGGCGCGCGTTCCTGCCCGACAACGATCAATACGTCCTGCCCGAGGTTTTTGTGCGCCGCGATGGCGACGATTTTGTCGTCACCACGAACAACGATCATGTTCCCCACCTGCGGATCAGCAACGTTTACAAAGACCTGATGTCGGGTGGGCAGAACACGGCGGAGGTGAAGAATTACATCCGGGAAAAGATTCGCGCCGGGAAATTTCTCATCAAGAGCCTGCACCAGCGGCAGGCGACGATTTTGAACATCGGCCGGGAAATCGTAAAGCGCCAGCGTGCCTTCATGGACAAGGGCGTGGCGCATCTCAAGCCCTTGACGATGGTGCAGGTGGCCGAGGTGGTGGGCGTGCATGAGACGACCGTGAGCCGCGCGGTTTCCGGCAAATACATGCAAACGCCGCAGGGCATTTTTGACATGAAATATTTCTTCACCGCCGGCCTTCAGACCGATAGCGGCGCCGGCGTTTCCAACACGAGCGTCAAGGACATGATTGACGAAATCTTCAAAGCCGAAAGCCCGGCCAAGCCGCTATCCGATCAGGAGGTGGTGAAGATGCTCAAGGAAAAGGGCATCGTCATCGCGCGCCGCACGGTGGCAAAGTATCGGGCGGAGTTGAACATTCTGCCGTCGAACTTGCGGAAAGTTTACTGAAAATACGCGCGCGGCCAGGACACCTTGACCGCAAAACGGCTCTTGAACCACCCGTCTTCATCCGCCTGGCGTGGCAACCTCCGATGCCGCAACGATTCAAAGTCAAACCGGCTGGCGTAACCGGGTCGTCGTGCGCCGGGGACAGCGCCAGCCGTTTGTGGATCGGGTCGTCGTGGTCGCAGAGGTGTGCCTTCGCCCACCGTGATTTCGACGTCGCGAATTTCAGTGCGCCGGAGGATTTGCGCGGCGACCTCGCCGCCGGTCAATCCGGAGCGCACCGCGCCCTGGTTGTAGCGGTGGTAAACCGGCTTCACATGCCACATCGCCCAGAGCGAGAGCGCCATCGCTCCGATAAAGAGCATCCAGATCATAAGTTGCCTTTCGCTTTTCGTTTTGCTTCGGCTTCGCTTCACCGTCCACGGCTGCCGCATGACGAGCGAACCCCAGGCGCACTTCGGCGAAGTCGGGCTAAACTCTGTTTCAGCATCAGGTTGACGCTCCAGAGGCTATTGGTGGTCCACACAGACGTTGAGTCACCCTCACCGACGCCGAGCTGTTGACCTTTGAGGGAATAACTGAGGACGCCGTTGGTCGGGCACAGACATCATTAGAGATGAGGCTGACAAACAGCAAATTCGCCGACCCGAGAGCTAAAGCTTGAACTCCAACTCGGGCTGGCTACCGTTCCCGCATGAACCTCGAAGACCATTTGGGCGACGTCATCCGCAAAGCCCGCATGATGACCAAAGTGTCCCCAGCCGACGCGGCAAAAGCAGCGGGACTCAGCGAAGCAGACCTGGCCGCGCTCGAAGACTCCGGCAAGCCCGGCAAGCGACCGGACTTCGCGGCGCTGGTGGGCTTGATTGATTTGAACGCAGCCAAGCTGGAGCGCCAGGCGGCAGGTTGGTTGCCGACCGAAAAGGATTTGTCCACGTGGCGTGATCTGCGTGTGTTCACGACGAGTGCCGAGGGCATCACCGTGAATTGCTATCTCGTCTGGGAAGAAGTCACGCAGGACGCGGCCTTGTTCGACACGGGTTGGGATGCGAAACCAATCCTGAAGACCATCGAGGAAAACAAACTTCAACTCCGGCATCTCTTTATCACGCACTCGCATCACGACCACGTCGCCGCGCTCGAAGAAATCCGCCGGGAGTTCCCGAAAGTGAAGCTGCACTCCAGTTCCAAGCACGCGCCGGTGGACCAGCGCAACAAGCCCGGCGGAATCATCCACCTCGGCGGCCTCCGCGTGACTTATCGCGACACGCCCGGTCATGCGGACGACGGCGTGACCTACATCGTGGGCAACTGGCAGGACGACGCGCCGCACGTGGCCATCGTGGGCGACGCAATTTTCGCCGGCTCGATGGGCGGCGCGCCGCTGCACGGCCCGCTGGCGAAACAAAAAATCCGCGAGCAGATCCTCACCTTGCCGCCGGAGACCTTGATTTGTCCGGGCCACGGGCCGCTGACGACCGTGGCCGAGGAAAAGGTGAACAACCCATTCTTTCAATAGCGTGACCGTTCCGGCTAGGCCGATGGAAAACTGGGCAGCCATCTTCGACTGGGACGGCGTCATCATTGATTCGTCGCGCCAACACGAACAGAGCTGGGAACAACTGGCGCGGGAGGAAAAGTGCGCGCTGCCGCCCAACTTTTTCAAGCGCAGCTTCGGCATGAAGAACGAGCGCATCATTCCCAGATTGCTCGGCTGGACGAGCGACCCGGCGCGCGTACGGCGACTCAGCGACCGGAAGGAAGAAATCTATCGCGAGTTGATTCTGCACAAACGAATCGAGACATTGCCCGGCGTGGTCGAATGGCTCAATACGTTGTGCGACGCAGAAATCCCGTGTGCGATTGGCTCGTCCACGCCGCGCGAGAACATTGAGTGCGTGATTGACGCGCTGAAGCTGCGCGGGTTCTTCCGCGCGGTTGTCGCCGGCCAGGACGTCACGCACGGCAAGCCGAACCCGGAAGTTTTCCTGCTCGGTGCGAGGCAACTTGGCTTGCCGCCGGCCCGATGCGTCGTGTTTGAAGATGCGCACGTGGGACTCGAGGCGGCGCGCCGGCGGCATGAAAGTCGTGGGCGTGGCCACGACGCATCCGGCGGAATCATTGAGCGACGCCGACCGCGTGGTGCGGCGGATGGATGAGTTGACCGTTGCCGAAATCAGCGCGTGGTTTCCCGCCGCGATGTAGCAGCCGGAGCGCGGAATTTATTCCGCGAGTTGCTCTGCCAAATCGGAAACACGCGGAATGAATTCCGCGCTCCGCGCGGTATGGGGTGCGCAATGTATTCCGCGTGTCTAAAAACAGCCGCTTGAAATCCCGCGACCGCTCCCATTACCCTCGCCTCATGCCCAGACCGCCTGCGTCCACGCCACCGCCGGGCGAGAGTCAACCTCCCTCCAACCCCAGCTTGCGGGCGCTCATCCGAGGGAAGCGCGAATCGAGTTACGCGCCGGATGACAAAGCCCGCGCCCGCGGCTTTCGCGGCTGGCATGAGCGCGGTTATCTCCCCCACTTCGACGCGCCGCATGTCACGCAGTTGCTCACGTTCAATCTGGACGACGCCTTTCCGGTCCAACGCCGGGCCGAGTGGGAAGTGTTCCTGCAACCACCGGACGGAGCGCGGAATTCATTCCGCGAGTCTGATGCAGATTCACCCGACTTGCGGAATAAATTCCGCGCTCCGGGGACGGCGTCGAATTCCGCCCAGTCTGAGTTTCGGCGCCGGCTCGAAGCCTGGCTGGATCGCGGCCACGGTGACTGTTGGTTGCGCCGGGAAGCCGTGGCGGCGCTGGTCGAGGAGAATTTGCTGGCGGGGCACAGCCGCGACTGCGCGTTGCAAGCGTGGGTGATCATGCCCAATCACGTCCACCTGATTGTGGACGTGTGGGAAACGCCGTTGAGCCGGCTCGTGAAACAATGGAAAGGCACGACGGCGACGAAGGTGAATCGGTTGCTTGGACGCGCAGGCCATTTCTGGCAGGAGGACTACTTCGACACGCGCATCCGCGATGCAAAGCATCTGGCGCAGGCGATCCGGTATGTGGAGAACAATCCCACGAAAGCGAAGTTTGTGCGCGATCCGAAAGAATGGCGCTGGAGCAGCGCACGGCGCAGGGATGCGTTCGGACGATTGGTGGTGTGAGGACTTGCGCACGGAGCGCGGAATTTATTCCGCGAGTCGGTTCCCCGATTAGGAAACACGCGGAATAAATTCCGCGCTCCGGCGGGGGGAAGCAACATTCCGCCCAACGATGCCGCCCCGATTGAGCAAATCCTCAGCGGCTCACCATGACCGACGTGTCGAACTTGACGCGCGTAGCTCGCGGGCGTTTCGGAGGTGTTGGCCAGAGGCGGAATAACCCTGAGAATGAGCTTGTAATTCCGCCGACTGTGTTAGTAATGCGCACGGAGCGCGGAATTTATTCCGCGAGTCGCCCTGCCCGTCCGGAAACACGCGGAATGAATTCCGCGCTCCGGCGGGGGAAGCAACATTCCGTCCAACGCGAAAACAAAGGCAAGGGTCGCCTTTGACTTGGGGATGACCAACTTCACCCACAAGGTGAACGGCCAAAATTACAGAAACCAGTTCCTGTTCGCGTATTCCGCGTATTTTGCGGTCTCATCTGCTCTTTTCAGATTCAGCCGTCTCCAGCACACGCGGAATGAATTCCGCGCTCCTTTGGTTGTGGCTCTGCCGCGTTGCGTCTTGGCTTCTTTGCGCGTTGGCGTTGAATAGCTACGGCTTAGACTTCTGCGCGCAAGCTACTTCAACCACGGCGCGACTTTTTCGCCCGCCCAGATTTCTTTGACCGACTGGCGTTCGCGCACGACCGCAGCTAGTTTTCCGTTCACCAAAACTTCCGCTGCCAGCGACCGTGTGTTGTAGTTGGAGGCCATCACGAAGCCGTAAGCCCCCGCGCTCAACAGCGCAAGGAAATCGCCTTCGCCCACTTTCGGCAGGGGCCGGTCTTTGCAGAAAAAGTCGCCGGACTCGCAGATGGGGCCAACCACGTCGGATTTGATCAACGCCCCGCCCTGGCGCGTGAGCGGCACGATTTCGTGATACGCCTCGTAAAACGCCGGGCGGATCAAATCGTTCATGGCCGCGTCCACGATGACAAAATTCTTCCGGCCCGTGCGTTTCACGTATTCGACCCGCGTGACCAGAATGCCCGCGTTGCCGGAAATGAACCGGCCCGGCTCCAACAGAATCTTTAACCCAAGCGGTTTCAGCAGCGGCACCAATCGCGCCGCGTAAGTCTCCGGTGTCAAAATGTTTTTCGCCGCCGCCGAGTTCCACCATTGCGCCATGCCGCTGGCAAGTGCGGGCTGGTAAATGATGCCCAACCCGCCGCCGATGCTGAAGAATTCCAGTTCGTGCCGCTCCTTCAGTCGCCGTACCAGCGGCAGGACTTTGCGCACGGCCTGCGCGAACGGGCGCACCGCGGTGATTTGCGAGCCGATGTGCATTTGCACGCCTCGCCAGCGCAGGTTTTTAAGCCGGCGGGCGCGCGCATACACGGCGTCCACCTGCTCGAAGGCGATGCCGAATTTGTTTTCGTAAGTGCCGGTGGTGATTTTCGTGTGCGTTTGCGCCGCCACGTCGGGGTTCACGCGCACGGCGACGGGCGCGACTTTGTTCAGCCGGGCGGCCACGCGGTTGATGCGGTGCAATTCCGCCTCGCTCTCGGCGTTGAACGAATACACGCCGCGCCGCAGTGCGAATTCAATTTCCACCTCGGTCTTGCCGACACCAGCGAAGACGCATTGACGCGGATCGCCGCCCGCTGAGATGACGCGGGCCAATTCGCCGCCGCTCACGATGTCAAACCCGCTGCCCAGATTGGCGAGCGTGCGCAACATGGATTGGTTGGAGTTCGATTTCACCGCGAAGCAGATGAGGTGCTCCACCGGCGACATGGCCCGGTCCAGTTCCTGGAAGTGCCGCGTCAACGTCCGCTGCGAATAAACGTAAAGCGGCGTGCCGAATCTTTTTGCCAGCGTCTCCACCCCGACGCCTTCGCAGAATAATCTTTTCCCGAGGTAACGAAAATCGTGCATCGCGGCGCAGTTTAGAGTTTGGGGTTCAAAGTTCAAGGTTGAACAAAAAAGCTGAACAAAAAACCCGCCGGATTTGCATCCGGCGGGCTTTGTGAAAACAAAATCCTCTACGGCTCGGCCAGAATTTTGGCGCGTTCTTTGTGATATTCCTCGGGCGTGATGGTTTCCGCCTTGTACTTGTTCAACAATTCATTCAGCCGCGTTTCCTTCGCCGCAGGTACCGACGACGGCGGGGGTTCGATGGGCGCGAACAACGCCGGTTTGGCTGTTGTTACCGCTTCTGGCCTGGCTTGGCCGTCTTTCGCCTGTCTGGCTTTGACTTCGGCGGCGGCGGCTTTCTGGTCGGCCTCGCGCGCCTTGGCCTCGGCGGCAGCGCGCTTCTTTGCCTCGTCAGCGGCTTGCTCCTTCGCTTTGACTTCGTCGGCAAGGCGTTTCTTTTCGGCGGCGGCGGCTTGTTTCTCTGCCTTCTTCACGTCGGCGGATTTTGCCGCGGGCGGTTTCACCACCGTCACTGCTGGTGAGGGCGCAGCTGGGGCGGGGGCTGATACGACTGGCGGAGCGGCCATCGGAGCAGGCGCGGGTTGACTGGCTTTTTCCTGCGCGCCGAGTTCGGCTATTTTCTGGCGCAAGGCTTCGCGCTGACGGGCCACCTGTTCGCTCGTTGCGCTGGGCAGCGGGGACGGTGACGTCGGGGCTGCTGCCGCTGGAATGGGTGCTGCCACAGCCGGAGGTTGGACCACAAATGACGGCTTCGGTTTCTTAACGGGCTTGGGAGCTTTCGCCGGTTTCGTCACCGGCGCGGGGATTTCCCTCACCGGTTGTTCCACATTCAGTTCGGCTATTTTCTTGCGAAGCGCTTCGCGGGCCTGGGCTTGCGAGAGGCTGTCAGGCGCGGCGAAAGCAATGGACGAGGCGAAGTACGCCACTGCGCAAACAACGAGAAAGCATCGTGAAATCTTCATGGATGATTTTTTACGCCAAATCTCCGCCGGACGCAACAGCTTTCCCGCCAATAATGGCCAGCAATTCTCATTATGGCGCTGACAACCCCCGCCGGGTGAGAGCCCCCGGCCGACACCCCCACAAACCCGCCCGCTTGCAGGCCGGGTGCCTTCCCCCGGCGTTCCGATCTGGGCCAAAATGAGAACTGCTGTAATGCCCAATAAGGCCCATGTGTTGGAGCGAATTTGGCTTCGGACTTGGTGTAAAATCAGCATCCCGGGAAAATTCTGTCCAGGATTTTGTCGCGGCGTCGCCTTTGCGCTTGCGGTGGGGGGAGATGTTTCGCTACATGCGCCGCCAGATGCCGTGGAAGCAAAAAGTTGCCGGAGGAGTCTTGACCGTGCTGGGCTTCATGCTCTCGCCGCTGTCGTGGTGGAACGACGCGTTCGTGAACCTGCCACTCGCGCTCGCGTTCGCGTGGCTGGTGAGTTCCGTCTGCGCGGAATCGTGGAAGGTAGCGGTGTTTGACGTGGCGCTCATCGTCGGCTACTGGCTCACGAACCTGCTCGGCTTTGTGCTCATGCACCGGGGCGCGCGGCAAATGCTCGTGAAGACCGCCTTGACCCCGGGGCGGAGTGGATTCAAGAAGGACTTGCTCGTCTCGCTCGGCTACACGGCGCTCATCGTGTTGCTGATCAAATTCGGCGTGCTCAAGCCGATTGAATATTATTTCTCCGGCAATTGATCGGGTGGCGTCGGGACATCAACCCCCTCGCCGAACAACCTCAACTTCCGAGAAACGCCGCATGCACGGCTTTCATGGCCTGCTCGCCTTTGGTCAGATCAATCACCACCGAAATTTTGATTTCGCTGGTGGAAATCATCCCAATGTTCACGCCCGAACGCGCCAGCACGTCGAACATTTTGCCCGCGACACCCGTGTGGCTCTTCATGCCCACGCCTACGAGGGAGAGCTTGCCGATTTTTTCGTCGGCGATGGCTTCGCGATAGCCGATTTCGCCCTTGAGTGCGTCAATCACCTTGCGCGCCTTGAGCAAATCCGGCTTGTCCACGGTGAAGGAAAGGTCCGTGGCGGGTGTGCCCGAACCGTGGCTGATGTTTTGCACGATCATGTCCACGTTCACGTTCGCGTCGCCGATGGCCTTGAAGATGCGGGCGGCTACGCCGGGTTTGTCCGGCACGGCCACCAGCGTGAGCTTGGCCTGGTTCTTGTCGAGCGAGACGCCGCGAATCACGATGTCTTCCATGCTTTTGGTTTCTTCTTTCACAATCGTTCCTGGGTTGTCGTTCAAACTACTGCGGACTTCAAACACCACGCCAAACTTTTTGGCAAATTCCACCGACCGCGACTGCATCACCTTCGCGCCGAGGCTGGCGAGTTCCAGCATTTCGTCGTAAGAAATTTCCGCGAGCTTCCTGGCCCCGGGCACGATGCGCGGGTCGGCGGTGTAAACACCATCCACGTCCGTATAAATCTGGCAAAGGTCGGCCTTGAGCGCGGCGGCCAGTGCAATGGCCGTCAAATCCGAACCGCCGCGTCCGAGCGTGGTGATCTGGCCATCCTTCGTCTCGCCCTGAAAACCGGCGACAATGACCACGTTGCCCGCGTCGAGCAATTCATGCACGGCTTTGGGCGTGATGTTGTGAATCCTGGCCTTGGTGTGGACGCCGTCGGTGACGATTCCCGCCTGCGCGCCGGTCATCGAAACGGCGGGAATATTGATCGCGTGCAGCGCGATTGCGGTGAGCGCGATCGTTTGTTGTTCGCCGGTGGCGAGGAGCATGTCCAGCTCACGTTCGCTCGGCAGCGGAACAATGTCTTTCGCCAGCTTGATGAGACCGTCGGTCACGCCGCTCATCGCGGAGACGACGACGACGACCTGGTCGCCTTGCGTGCGATATTTGGCCACGCGCGCCGCGACGTTTTTGATGCGGTCGGTGCTGGCCACCGAAGTGCCGCCGTATTTTTGAACCATCAATGCCATAAAAATGGAGCGCGAGACTAGTCAGGCGCGGGGCGTTTGAAAAGAGCGGAGTTAAACCTCGAACGCGGCGGCTCCAGCGTCCGCGTCTTGGTTCCGATTGAGCGCCTTCCGTTACTGGTTCGACCCCTCGCTGACAGCGCCACGCCGGCGGGTCTGGGAGCTTGACGGCCCGGCGCCGGGGAATACGCTCACACCCGTGAGCGCGAACCAAGATCAACGGACGCTTCGCCGCGAACTGGCGGGCAGCACCTGCCTTTGGGCCGCTGGACGCAACGAGGTCAACCGCAAAGTAAAGCGCGCGATACGGCTGCCCACATTCCCTGCGTTGCGATGTGTGTCAATCTGTGGGACTGTAGATCATTAAGCGTGAGTTGGCGAAAGGGTGGTCTCCGAGCGGGCAGGTGGAAAGTTTGAGGTGTGTGAACAAACTCAAACCAAAACCTCAACCACCGGAGAACCACCATGAAGATTATGACTGGCATTGACCCGCACAGCAACAACGCGCTTTGCGGCCTGATGGCCGAAAGCAGCCAACGCCTTGTCCACAAGCAACTGCCCTGCGACCTGCCGGCCATCCTGCAACTGCTCGATCCTATGACACCAAGCCATGGATAATCTTCAGTTACACGAAGCAATTAACGGACTCGCGTTGGAGCAAAGTTTCTTGCAGCGCCAGGTTGCGAGCTTGAGGCGGAAACGAACCACAAGGCGTGATCCCTACGATGTCCTTCACACCGTCCTCTTGCACTTGTATTGTGTCAAAGATGCGGACCGCTTTTCGCGCTTGTTCGAGCGCTTCATTGGTGCCGAGATGGAATCGCATTTCCACCAGACTCATGACCTGTGGTTCTTTGTGGAACAGTGCATTCTGCTGTATTCGGATCTGACCGGGGATTCGAAATTTGACCAACGGATCATGGACAAGGACTTCGTGCCGCAGCGGCTCGAAGGATGCATGCTGGATTTGAATTCGCGCAATCTGGAAGTCGAGCTTGGGGAGCTGGAGAAGGGACATTCACTGCCAAAGGAGACGATTCTGCGGAGATACCAGTCATTGATCGGGGAATGCCTGCTCATTATCCGTTTCAAAAAGACCGGATTTTTCGGGTCGCACAAGCATACGAGAGCCCGTCTGGAACGCTACCGCCAGCTTTACTTGGCAACGGTGGACCATTATGAGCAAGCGGACGAGCAGTTCCTTGCAAGCCTGAGAAATGTCTCGGATAATCTGGTGTGAACCGCGGAGCGTCAAAAAGCAAATGCCAATCAGTTGGATCAGCCGTCGTTTCAGCAATACGCCTGGAGCGCAGAGAAGAAGGCGAAGCTGCAGACATTCGTGGAAAAGCTCCACGCGCAGTGGCTGAAGGACCGCGACTACATGGCGCCGCCGACGCGGGGCAAGCTGGTTTCGCTTGATCCCGCCCTGATCGTGACGCCACCCAAAGGTCTGGAGGTCGGCTACGCTCCCATCGTGACAGGCCAAGCGGCGCAGTAAGCGCTCAGAGCCTCACGAATTCCATCTGCATTTCGCCGGTCACCCGGGCGCCGCGCTCTTCAACGAACAGGTTGATCTCCGTCCGAACGCCGAAGTCCGGCAGGTAGAGCGCCGGTTCGATGGAGAAGCAGGTCCACGGAATCACTGGCCGCTCATCGTGCGTCTCGAAGTTGTCCATGTTGGCACCTACCCCATGCACCTCACGACCGATCGAATGACCCGTCCGGTGCCGGATGAACCGCCCCAGCCCGCAGGATTCGATATGACCGCGCACCGTGTCGTCCACCTCGAAGCCGCGCAGGGGCCGGCTGGCGGCGATCGCCTCCTGGACCAGGCGGATGCCAGCATCGCGGGCACCCACCACCACGGCGAACGCCTGCCGCATCCGTTCCGGCACTTCGTCGCCGCAGAACGCCATCCAGGTGATGTCGTAATAGACGGCTTCGGGTTCGTCGCTCAACTTGGCCCAGAGATCCAATAGCACCAGGTCGCCCCGGCGAATGGGAGCGCTGCCGCTCTCAGGCGGCGCGTAGTGGGAGTCCGCCGCGTTGACGTTGGCGCCGACGATGGGCGGATGGTTAGTGACCAGGCCGCGCTCCTGAAACCGCCGCAGAACGAACTGCTGCACACCGTATTCGTCCAACGGCTGCCCAATGCGCGTGACCCGGTGAATGTGTTCGAAAGCTTCCCGCCGGATCTGGTCCACGCGCCGCCCGGCCTCCAGATGCATCTCCAACTGGGCGGGTGTCCATTTCGCCTCGAAAATCTGGATCAACTCGGCGGAACTGACCACCTCAGCGCCGAGGCTGTGGATCAGCTCGATGGTGCCCGCGTCCACATTGGCCACGTAGGGCACCGCGCACCGCGGCGAGTATTGCATCGCCACCTTTTTCGCGCCGCCCAAGAGTTGCCGTAATCCGGTTTCCTGCTCCTGCCAGCGGGCGTAGCGAAGCTTGGCGCCGGGCAACGCATCGAGCACATGCGGCTCGACTTGATGCACCAAGCCCCGCGGTTCGCCCCGCGCCGGGAGGAAATAATACCAGCGCCGCGAGACGAGGCCGCTCGACTTCAGACCCAGCAACCGATAGGCGAGCGGATCGCGCTCGTGATGATCGAAAAACAACCAGCCATCGAGGCCGGCGGTCTGCAACTCATGCTGAATCAAATCGAGATTCATGGCGTTCTTTCATGCCTATCAGTATTTCAGCTTTTGCCGAGCGCCTTGGCGACCTGGGCAAAGCCGGGTTGACCGGTTAACAACAATGTGGTGACGGCGAGGGCTGCAATTATTTTATGTTTCAAAGTTGCGGGACAAAAGAGAGCATTGTTCAAATTCAACCGCAAGATTTTTGTCCGGCGGGAAATTGCGGCTTGAAATTGAACATGAAGAAGCGCAAAACTGATTTGTTCATCCGGCGGGCTCTGCTGGGAAGCAACCCGAGCGCCGAGGTGGACTCGTAAACCGCAGGCTTGGGCGATTTCGGTCGTCCAGACGGGTCTCCTGCGGGCACGACAACAAAGCGAAAAATTCATCGTTAACCAAACTGAAAAACAAACCGGAATAGTCTCTGACGCCGCAACCGCAAAAGGGACATTCACACTGAACCACCCGAAAACCGGCCAAATGAAAACAGCTCAAATCTGGACACGGATCGCACTGCTCGCAAACTTCGCCGCCAACCTGCTTCTCTTCGTACTCCCCGCGCACGCTGCGGCGGCGAATTCCAACCTTTGCGTGATGACTTACAATCTGCGTTACGCCAGTTCGACCGGTCCGAACGCCTGGCCGCAGCGCCGTCCGCTCATGCGCGAACTCATCCAGACAGTTTCGCCAGACGTGTTCGGCACGCAGGAGGGTTTGTACCCGCAGTTGAAGGAACTCGCCTCCGATTTGCCGGAACACGAATGGATCGGGCTGGGCCGCGATGGGGGCAGCCGCGGCGAATTCATGGCGGTGTTTTATCGCCCGGCCCGGCTCGAACCGTTGGCGTTCGATCACTTCTGGCTCTCGGATACGCCGAATGTCATCGCCTCCACCACCTGGGGCAATTCCAACCGCCGCATGGTGACGTGGGTGAGATTCCGCGACCGCGTGACGAAGCAGGAATTCTATTTCTTCAACACGCACTTTGATCACCAAATCCAAATGGCGCGGGAAAAGAGCGCCGAACTTGTGCGCCAGCGCATTGCGGAACTGGACACGAAACTTCCGCTGCTGTTGGTCGGTGATTTCAACGCCGGCGCCGGACAGAACAAAGCCTACGAAATCCTGACGCAGGACAACTTTCTCACTGACACATGGAAGACCGCCCGCGAGCGCCAAGGCGAAGGCCTCGCCACGTTCAACAACTTCAAAAGCGTCCTGACCAACGACATGCGCATTGACTGGATTCTCGCGCGCGGCGAAGTGGACGCGGACAAGAGCGAGATTGTCACCTTTCAGCGCGAGGGCCAGTTTCCCAGCGATCACTGCCCGGTGGTGACGCAACTCCGATTCAGGCAATCGAACTGAGCCAGCGATCAGGCAGCCCGCAGGCAGGGCCTTGCGCCTACATTCGCTCCAGCGTAACTGGCACGTTGGCGCGCCACCCGGGGCTTTAAGTTTCGTGAACAATCCGGGCCAGAAGCCGAAGCCGTGGAGCAAATGCGTCAGCGCGTTCAAGGGCGGCGCGCCCATGCTGCGCGGCACGAGGGCCACAACCTGCAGCAACACGACAAGCGCATAGAGGCCCAACGGGAGCGGCGAAATCTTGCCGAGGACGAGTACCAGCGCCGGCCGCGTCACCGCATAAACCAAAAAGGCCGGCGGAACGAAATTCAGCGCCGGCCCAAACGTCGGCGTCTCGCGGAATTGAACCGCGGAGCGTCAATCAGCAAATTCCCACAATAGACCGATGCCGCCGTGCGGCGGCGGTTGCCTCAATTGATTGAGTTGGCGGGCGGGCGCGGGCGAATAGCGGAACAAATGTTTTATCGCCGGCGGCGCGGGAGTGCAGCATGATGACACGCATCACGATGAATAAAAAATCCAGAAAAGACGGTGGCCGGCCCAAGGTTTTTGTGACGGGCTGTTTTGATCTGTTGCACAGCGGCCATGTGCGGTTCTTGCAGGACGCGGCGCAATGGGGCGAGTTGCATGTGGGCATCGGCGCGGATCACACGGTGGCGGAACTCAAGGGCCGGCCGCCGGTGAACCCGCAGGCTGAACGGCAATACCTCATCAAATCCCTCAAGTGCGTCCAAGACTGCACGGTCAATTCGGAATCGGGGCTGATGGATTTTGTGGCGGACCTCAAGCGATTGGCGCCGGATGTGTTCGTGGTGAACGAGGAGGGCAATCTGCCGGCCAAGGCGGAATTGTGCCGGCAACTAGGCATCCGGTATGTGGTGCTCAAGCGGGAGCCGGAGGCGGGCTTGCCGGTGCGTTCGACCACGGCGCTGCGGCAGGAGTGCCGCATTCCCTACCGGCTGGATCTCGCGGGCGGCTGGCTGGACCAGCCTTTTGTCTCACGCCATGCGGCGGGGCCGGTGTTGACGATTTCGTTGGAGCCGACGGTGGAATTTCACGAGCGCAGCGGCATGGCCAGCAGCACGCGGCGCAAGGCAATTCAACTCTGGCAGACGAGTCTGCCGGAAGGCCGTCCCGAACACACGGCCAAGACGTTGTTCGCGTTCGAAAACCCTCCGGGCACGACGGAATTCTCCGGGTCGCAGGACGCGATCGGGATCGTGTATCCGGGATTGAACCGGCTGGATTATCGCGGAAAATTCTGGCCGGAAAAAATCACCTCCGTGACCGATGAAACCACGTTGGCCTGGCTGGAGCGGCATCTCCAACTCGTCCCGCTCGGACCGCGCGGGGATAACTACGAAGCGAACCGGGGCCGGCGCATCACGGCCCCGCGCGTGCGGCAACTGGCGGCGGCCGCCAATGCGTGCTGGGAAGCCATCCAGCAGCGGGATGTGGCGGCGTTCGGCCGGCAGATGCGGGCGGCGTTCGAGGCGCAGGTGGCGCTGTTTCCCGCGATGAGCAACCGGGAGTTGCAGAAAACCATCCGCCAATACGCCGGGTCGGCGCACGGCTGGAAACTTTCCGGTGCGGGCGGCGGCGGCTATCTGGTGCTCGTGACGGAGCCGGAATTGCCGGGATTGCTGCGGGTGAAAATCCGCCGGCACGGAATGTGACGCGACGATTTTGAAAATCCGGCTGCGCAACCAGACGTTCCCACCCGACGTGGCCGCGACGGCGCAGTATCTCACCGACCTCGCGCTGGCACTGACGGCGCGCGGCCATCAGGTGACAATGGTGACTGCCGCTATCGAAGTCGTGGGCGGGCCGAATGGATGCACCAAGTACCCGCGACTCTCAACCGGAAAGCGCGGCGGCGGCTCGCGACAGCGCTCTTCTTGGGCCACATCGTTGTCATTTATATGAGTTCCATGTCGCAAGCGTGAGCCATATCATGCCCGCGGAGATCACCAAGCCCGAAACTGTAACGGAGCACAAACACGCAAAGCACCGCGGCGGTAAGCGGCAACTGGCACCAAGTTGGCCTTCGATTTGCAAATACGCGTGAGGGACGAGCCGGCTTCGGCGGTCGCGCCTTGCGCCGTGAGATATTCCATCTGATAGGAAATTCATGGCCGGTTCAGGATGCGTTGCGAAAGCTTGCCTGCCGGGCCAAAACCGCGCAGCGTCAAATAAGCAAATTCAGTATCAGTTCCAGGCGCAAAAGAAATGGGCCGCGCCCTTGCGGGCGCGGCCATGAGAGTCGCGACGTTTGGAGTCGCGCAATGTTCTGCCGACTTCTATGGCAGCAAAGCCATCACACGGTAGAACGTTTCGCTGCCTGTCAACGCGAGCGTTTTGCTGGCCGTGGTTTCGCTGGCAATCAAGTCGCCTTCCTCGTCCTGCCAGGTGCCAGTGGCCACCGCCGTTCGGGATTGCACGCGGTAGATGGATCCGGGTTGCGCGCTCCAGGTTAGCGTGATGTCGGTGCCGACAACCGCGGGAGATTGCAGCACCGGTGCCGGGGGCAGGGCCGGAGCTTGCGGTTCGGTCAGCGGCGTCATCGCCCAGTCGGTGCTGGCGAATTGCAGCAGCGGCTGGCCCCCTGCATCCACAGGACTCACCACCGGGATGAGCACCGCATGGGTGGCCTCAGGTGGCGGCGGGTTGATTTGAACCTGAATGGACCCGCCCGGCGGGATCCCTTGGGGTGGCTGGCTGACGGGGATGACCTGCTCGCCAATCGGCGTGCGCCCCGGGTTGCGGTTGAGTTGCGCCAAGGGCACGGCGTTGGTGTAGTATTCGATTTTCAATCCGGTGATCAATACGTTGTTGGTCAAGCCGGGCACGATGGGCAGGATGTTGGTCAGTCCAATGTTGAAGGGCTGCGACAAGGGCAACTGCGGCCAGCCAATGCTCACTTGGGGAATCCAGCCCCACCAGTTCATGCCGAACGGGTTCCACCAGCCCCAGTTCAGAAACGGCGGGAATGCGCCCGGTCCCTCGAAGCCGATATGCACCCACTGGCCCGCCGCGACGACGCCATCCGACCAATCCATCACGGTCTGGCCGGTGGAATTCCAATCCCAGGCAAAGCTGTTGAATTGCGGATAGAGGCCGCCGAAGCCGTTGAAATTGTCGCTGATGCCCCAGGGTCCGGGGAGGATCACCCGCACGTTGCTGTAAGGGTAAGGCCAGGGATTCCAGAAGTCCTTGTTACAGGCCCAGGTCTGCGACGTGGTCAGCATGAAGGATAGTTCACGTTTGCGGCCTTGGTGATCGGTGATGACCTGCCAAGAATTTGTGGGCATCGGATAGCCGCCACTGAAGGTCAGCGGGGTGGAAGCATAGACTGCGAAGTCATTGTAGTGGTCGGGCGTGGTCTTCCAGCCGAACACGCGTCCCGGGGCGGTCTTGGTCACCACCGAGAGCCAATAGACCTTGGGCAGTTGGGGTGAGCCCAACTGGCGGAACGGAGTCTTGGGGAAGAAGTCGTATTTCCAAATTTGATGGTCCAGACCGAGGAGCTTGGGCGGCGCATTTGGATCAAGGAATTGTTCCAGCGGCACGGTTTGCTGGAGGCTGGCCCGATACTGGCCGGGCGAGAATTGCTGCCACCAGAGCAGTTGACCGGGATGGCTGGCCACATTGCCGCTGCGCGGCACATCGTCCCAGATGCCAACCCAGAAGGTGGGCCAGTAATCCACCAAGTCGTTCAACCACGAACCCCACACATGGATGTCCGTCACCGGCCCGGTGCGGGTGCAGATGAAATCATCCGCCAGCAACGTGGCGGGACCGTTGTTGGTGAGCCAACTGTCGAGCACGTCCATGCCGCGGATGCTGGGGTCGGGTTTCTGGCGGAACTTGACGACGTTCCCAGGTACGGGCCAGGGCTGTTGCCAACCGAGAGTGCCGGTCATCACCACCCGGAACAGGGGCAGGGTCGGGTTGATCGGTCCTCCGGCGGTGGGCACCACTTCGAGCCACACGTCAAAAAAGCTGCTGGGTGAAATGAAGGAGTTCGTCGGGTTCAGGTTGAATTTGACCGTTTGATCTTCGGGCACGCGGAACTCCATTTTGAGGGATTGGTTTCCCTGGCCCGGCACGTAAACCTCGAGGAACACATCAAAAAACGAATCCGTGTGCCAGACCAACGTCGGGGCATTGGTAATCAACAACGGCGCGCCGCCGTCCGTGGAGACTTCCGTGAAAATGTCGAAGAAGCTGGAAACCATGAACGAGCCTTCGAGGAAAACGTCGAAGAAGGAGTTCACGCCCGGCGTCGCGCCACCACCGCCGCCGGAATCAGAACCCACCATGCGCGTCGTCAAACCCGGGGGCGTCGTTCCATTCACTTTCATGGCCACCTGCGCGATGGGCAAGAGCGGCGCGGTCTCGGTGCTGACCTTAGCCTGCACCGCGGGGGCCGGCGGACTCTGTTCCGTGAAGATGTCGAAAAATGAATCAATTCTGGCAAAACCGTGCGTCGTGCCCAGGCCAACAAATAGCGCGGCAACAAGCAAACTGAGGGTGAGGTTGCTGATGGATGATTTGATGGATGATTTCATGGCTGTCCTGCTGAACGCGTACACTTTCGTCAACATTGAGTCACGCACCCGACATCGCCGACGGACAAGCCCGTGGCCGCACGACCCGCCATCCGCAACGACAGGTGACTGCCCGCACATGCGGGGCAGCGCTTCATCAATTAGCAACCCACGCTTGAGTGTCAACACTTCTTTGCGATTTTCTTTGCGATTTGTACTCGGCACAGTCGTGTTCCTCGACCCTCGAATTGTTGGTGAAAGGCAACGGATACCGCTGCGCAGCGGAGTTGCCCGGCAAGAACGATGTCTGCGCCAGCCTGTCCGCGCTGCCGAGGCGACGCCAGTTTTCGGTCGCATCCGGGGTATCGCCGATGGATCGCGGCCAGAATCGTCCCGGAGAAGTTCTATTCAAGCGGACGTAGCCACGAACTGCGATCAGATCAAGGCCGGTTCGTTCAGCCATTGAACCGCGAAGCGTAAAAAAAATTCAATTCATTTCAAACTCAAACCCCTTCAAATACTCCGTCTCCGGAATCATCGGGATGATCGGGTGGTCGGGCGCTTGCGTGTAGGTTGCTACGCGGCGCAGCACGCGATGAGCAACCGGGAGTTGCAGAAAACCATCCGCCAATACGCGGGGTCGGCGCACGGCTGGAAACTTTCTGGTGCGGGCGGCGGCGGCTATCTGGTGCTCGTGACGGAGCCGGAATTGCCGGGATTGCTGTGGGTGAAAATCCGCCGGCACGGAATGTGACGCGACGATTTTGAAAATCCGGCTGCGCAACCAGACGTTCCCACCCGACGTGGCCGCGACGGCTCAGTATCTCACCGACCTCGCGCACAGTTGGGACAAACACGCGCCGGAGTTGATGAACTGGCAGCGGGAACTCCTCCAAACCTAGCGTTTCCACTCCCCGCCACGGCGTGTGGAAAACGGACAACCGTGTCCGCGTGACGATTTCGCCGCGCCCCGGTCGAATCCATTGAAGCCTGGCTTCCTCGCCGTTCCGGATGCCAGCTCGGAGGCGAGACGG
>JALOTT010000200.1 GCA_025457745.1 Verrucomicrobiota bacterium | reverse complement strand
CTCAGCTTTTCCCGTTCGGGCTCGGTCAGATGTAGTTCGATCGGTGGTCGCATTACCCGCAACCATAATGTTGTAATACTTACGTGTCAAGATACTAGTCGCGGGAAGGATTTGGTTCAGCCCGGCCAATTTAGGAGTCAAGAAGCGATGAGGGTGGCAAGTACTGTAACACTTCCCTGCCGGATGAAGCAGCCGCCCCGGTTTCCCGGGGCGGCTTTGAATCCACTCCGCGAACTCACGTTCGCGGCTGCCGATTAGCCGTTACTTCTTCTTCGCCGGTTTGGCGGCCTTGGCGGCTTCGTCTTCCAGCACGGCTTGCGCGGCGGCGAGACGGGCGACCGGGACGCGGAACGGCGAGCAGCTCACGTAGGTCAGGCCGGCGCGATGGCAGAACTTCACCGACTCGGGGTCGCCACCGTGTTCGCCGCAGATGCCCAGCTTGATGCCAGGCCGGGTCTTGTTGCCTTTCTCGGCGGCGATCTTGATGAGCTGTCCCACGCCGGTCTGGTCAATCGTGGCGAACGGATTCTTCTTCACGATTTCCAACTCGGCATACGCCGGGAGGAACGTGCCGGAGTCGTCGCGGCTCATGCCCAGGCAGGTCTGCGTGAGGTCGTTCGTGCCGAAGCTGAAGAACTCGGCGGTCAGCGCGATCTCGTCCGCGGTCAGCGCGCCCCGCGGGACTTCGATCATCGTGCCGACCAGGTAGTTGAGCTTCACGTTCTGCTCGGCCATGACCTCCTTGGCCACGCGATGGACGACTTCGACTTGAAGGTCCAGTTCCTTCTTGAATCCGACGAGCGGAATCATGACCTCCGGTTTCACCTTGATGCCGGCCTTCTGCACTTCGGCGGCGGCTTCAAAGACGGCCCGGGCCTGCATCTCGGAGATTTCGCTATAGACGATCCCCAGACGGCAGCCGCGGAAGCCGAGCATCGGATTGAACTCGTGAAGTTCCTTCACGCGCTGGCAGATCTTGTCCACCGGGACGCCCAGCTTCTCGGCCAGTTTGTTCTGGGAAGCGTGATCGTGCGGGAGAAATTCGTGCAGCGGCGGATCGAG
Organism: Verrucomicrobiota bacterium; assembly: GCA_025457745.1. GTDB lineage: Bacteria > Verrucomicrobiota > Verrucomicrobiia > Limisphaerales > JADLHS01 > JALOTT01. The sequence continues at coordinate 5,971 of JALOTT010000200.1, read as the reverse complement.
GAATCGGATGGTGGCCGGGTAGCCTTTGAGGGCCTTGAAAATACCCACGAAATCGCCCTTCTGGTAAGGCAACAGCTTGGCGAGCGCCTTCTTCCGGTCTTCAATCTTGTCAGCCAGAATCATCTCGCGCATGGCGTCAATGCGGTTGCCCTCGAAGAACATGTGCTCGGTGCGCGTGAGGCCGATGCCGGTGGCGCCGAACGCCATGGCGTTCTCGGTCTGTTCGGGCGTGTCGGCGTTGGTGCGGACCTGGAGCTTGGTGACCTTCGAGCACCAGTTCATCAGGGTGGCATACATGCCGTAGGTCTCGCTCTGCTTGCCGTCGAGCGATTTGTCAATGAGCACCTGGACAATCTCAGACGGAGCGGTCGGAATCTGGCCGCCGTACACGTTGCCGACGGTGCCGTTGATGGAGAGGTAGTCGCCTTCCTTGAACGTCTGGCCACCGGCGGTGACGGTCTTGGCGGAGTAATCAATCTGCAACGCGGCGGCGCCGCAAATGCAGACCTTGCCCATCTGGCGGGCGACGAGCGCCGCGTGCGAACTGACGCCGCCTTTCGCCGTCAGGATGCCTTCGGAGGCGATCATGCCGCGAAGATCTTCGGGCGACGTTTCATTGCGGACGAGCAAGACCTTTTCGCCCTTGGCGGCAGCGGCGTCAGCGCGGTCGGCGTTGAGATAGAGTTTCCCGGAAGCGGCGCCGGGGCCGGCGGGCAAACCCTTGGCGATGATCTTGGCGGCGGCTTCGGCCTTCCGCTCGAACACGGGCGCGAGCAACTGGTCGAGCTGATCGGCCGGGTTGCGGCGGATGGCGGTCTTCCAGTCAATGAGCTTCTCCTTGGTCATGTCCATGGAGAACTTGAGCGCCGCCATGGCGGTGCGCTTGCCGTTGCGCGTCTGGAGCATGAACACCTTGCCATCCTGGATTGTGAACTCGAAGTCCTGCACATCCTTGAAGTGCTTCTCCAAGGTGGCGCGGATGATGTCGAGCTCCTTGTAGGCGGCGGGCATTACCTTCGCGAGCTGCGCAACGGGTTCGGGCGTGCGCACACCGGCAACCACATCTTCGCCTTGGGCGTTGATGAGGAATTCGCCGTAGAACTCCTTCACGCCGTTGGCCGGATTGCGCGTGAACGCGACACCGGAACCGGAAGTGTCTCCGGTGTTGCCATAGACCATCGCCTGAATGTTGACGGCGGTGCCCCACTCAGCAGGGATGCCGTATTTCCGACGATAGACGATGGCGCGATCGTTCATCCAGGAGCCGAACACGGCGCCGGTGGCGCCCCAGAGTTGCTTCCAGGGATCCTGCGGGAATTCCTTGCCGCCCGTGCGCTCCTTGATGAGCGCCTGGAAGCGCTTCACGAGTTCCTGCTGGTCCGCGGCGGTCAGTTTGGAGTCCTCGATGTCGCTGTGATACTTCTCGTGCTTGAAGTTGTGAATGACGACTTCAAACGGCTCATGATCCTCGTCTTTGCCCTTCTGGACACCCATGACAACGTCGCCATACATCTGGACGAAGCGGCGGTAGCAATCCCACGCGAACCGCTCATTCTTGGTGGCGGCCACCAGCGCCAACACGGTGGCGTCGTTCAGGCCGAGGTTGAGAATGGTGTCCATCATGCCCGGCATGGAATCGCGCGCACCGGAGCGGACGGAAACGAGCAGCGGCATGGCGCTCTTGTCACCGAACTTCGTGCCCATGATCTTCTCGAGGAAGGCCATTCCGTCGCGGGCTTGCGCCTCAAGCACCTTCGGGTAGGTCCGCTTGTTGTCGTAGTAGTAGGTGCAAACCTCGGTGGTGATGGTGAAGCCTGGAGGCACGGGCAACCCGATGCGCGACATCTCGGCGAGGTTCGCGCCCTTGCCGCCGAGCAACGGCTTCATCGAGCCATTGCCATCGGCCTTTTTGTTTCCGAACTGATAGACGTATTTCTTTGCTTTTAATGCTTTAGCCATAAATCATCTGTTGTGTTCCCAATTTTGTTTCCAATTCCCGGAGGTATTCCGTGGAAAATCGTGAAGGTAGGCTATCAAAACCGCGAGCGGTGTCAACGAACGAAGCCTCGAAAACAATTTACGCTGAATCAAAACCAAAAAGTGGTGTCTCGGAAGCCCTCAGGCGTGCCGTTGGCCTTGTCATCACCCAATCCAACCGGCGTGCGAGTCAATCAACGCCGCCATTTCGGTCAAACGATTGATTTTGTCCCTGATTGAAGCGGTCATGGTCCGACGGCTACCGATAGCTTTCCCACTCCGGCTCATTATCAAAAATCCAGCGGTAGTATTCCTGCTCCTTCAACTTCGCCCCGGCTTCCTCGTCCACGATCACCGTGCAGCGCGCGTGCAGTTGCAACGCGCTCGCCGAAATCATGCTGGTGATCGGGCCTTCCACCGCTTGCGCGATGACCTCCGCCTTGCTGTCGCCCGTGGCCAGCAGAATGCAACGGCGCGCTTCAATGATCGTGCCCACGCCCATCGTGATGGCGCGTCGCGGCACTTTGTCCTCGCCGCCGAACATGGGCGCGTTTTGCTTGATGGTGGTGGGCGTAAGCGCCTTCACGCGTGTGCGCGAGCGAAGCGCGGAAAGCGGTTCGTTGAAACCGATGTGTCCCGCCTTGCCGATGCCGAGCAGTTGCAGATCAATCCCTCCCGCCTTTTGAATCAAGGCCTCGTAACGCTGGCACTCGGCGCTGAGATCGGCGGCGAGACCGTCGGGCAGATGCGTGTTGCGGCGCTCAATGTTCACCTGGCTGAACAGGTGGCAGTCCATATAGTGCCGATACGAATTCGGACGGTTGGGAGACAGGCCAACGTATTCGTCGAGGTTGAAAGTGGCGCACCGGGAAAAATCCAGTTTCTCTTCGTGATGCATCCGCACGAGCTGGCGATAAACGCGCTCCATCGTTTTGCCGGTGGCCAGGCCGAGGACAAGCTGCGGATTGGCGCGCAGATCATTCGCAATGATGCGCGCGACGAGCGACGCGGCGGCTTCTTTGTTCGGTTGTATGATGACTTCCATCGCCGGCAGTTAACCACGAATGGACACGAATGGACACGAAGAAATCGCCAGAACGATTAGCCCGGAATCGAAGTTGATTTGATTCAGGCTTTCGGTGACTTTCAAAGCGTCATGGCCCTGATCAATTGTCCGGATTGCGGAAAAGAAGTGTCCTCTGCGGCGAAAGCCTGTCCGTCGTGCGGGTTTCCCGTGGCGGAAAAGGTCGCTCAACCCGACGCGGCTGTTTCCGGCGCGAAGGAAAGCGAGTTGTTGGCGGAAGTCAGGCCGTCCTGGTGGAAATTCTTCTGGCACTTGTTTTTCTTCTTCCTGATCGTGCCGCCGCTGATCGCGTGGTATCGGCGGGCTTCACTTGTGCTCCGGGTTTTTTCCGGCCGGGTCACCATCGAGCGCGGCGTGTTCTCCAAGTGCTACCAGGATTATCTGCCGCGCGACATTCGTTCAATTGATGTGGACCAAAGCTTTCTCGCGCGCATGGTCGGTATCGGCGACATCACCATCTCGACGGCGGCAACCGTCGAGGCGGCGGAAAAGATTGAAGGCATTCCCGACCCCAAAGGCATCCGGGAATTGATCCTCAAGCAACGGGGAAGCGCCTGAGATAGCACCTGTCAGAATTTCGGCGGCACGTTGATGATCCCGGCGTCCGCCGGCACCCGGTCAGGAACGGTTTTGTGCGTGTTGGAGAAGTTTCTTGACCGTGCCCGGCGAAACACGATAGCGGTCGGCTATCTCCTTGCGTGTGCCCTCACGCGTGTCGTAGGAAGTCAGAATTCGTTTCCGCAGATCCTCGGACAAGGTTTTCATCAAAAACGTAAAACTTGTAGCCGAGACTTTTTACGCCGTTGCCAGATTATCTTCCAGCACTTTGGATTTGCCCGACGGCGCTTCAGCTTCCGTCGCCGTCGTTGCGTCGCCCAAAACTTTGATCCGTTCGTAGAAAGTATTCCGTTGCCCCGGAGTGCGGCCGGCTTAGCGGATGGCTTTGATCATTTCGGCTTCGGTTTGCAACACCGACTGGGTCGCGTGCTCGCGCTGGCGGAGTTGCGGCGAGGTTGCGCCGGTGTTCATGTTCGATTCACACGAATCAGTTGTCCCTTCAGCGACTCAAGCCCGCCAACGGCCATGTGAATCCGTTCCGCCTGTCCGGCAAAATCCGGATCGAACTTGCAAACAATAATCCCGGCGTGAGCGGCGCTCTGCCGGTGCAGTCGCAGGAAGTGCCGCCGATTCAGCGTCAGCACCGCCCGGTTGTCGTCCATCGCAAATCTCAGCACTTCATCGTCCGGCACGGCCTGGCTGGCTTTACCGGCTTCTTGGGTCGTGAGCACGTCGTGGCCGAGCGTGCGCAGTTTCTCCACTGCCGGAAGCGGAAAGTTCTCGTTGGAATAGAACCGGGCCATCAGTCGACCTCGTTGTCCTCAATCTGACGGTTGATTTCGTCGCGGTGCGAGCGCACGTAGGCCCACGCGTTGGCCAGGTCTTCCGCGCGCAAGGTCGGATAGGAACGCAAGAGTTCCCCTTCGGAGACGCCAAGCCGGCGCGCCTGGTCCAGCACCCACACCGGAATCCGGGTGCGCACAATGCACGGCTCACCGCCGCAGACACCGGGGCGGCTTTCGATGCCCGGAAAGGCGTCGTTCAGATCGCTGGCCGTCCAGCGCAACAACTGCGCCTTTTCCGCGCGGGTCAATTTGGCGAGGATTTCTTCGGCTGCTTCTAATGCGCTCATAGCACGGTGGCATTGTAAGAGCGAAAGGATTGTTGTGCAAGGACGCTCACGCCGTTGCCAAATTATCCTCAAGCACTTTGGATTTGTTCGCCGGCGGTTCAGCTTCAGTGGCTGTCGGCACGGCATCCCACACTTTGATTGGTTCGTAGAAAGTATTCCGTTGCACCGGCGTGCGCCGAGTTTCGCGAATGGCTTTGATCATTTCGGCTACGATTGCAACACCGACTGCGTCGCGTGCAGGCATCGACTCCGTCGCGTGTTCGCGCTGGCGGAGTTGCGGCGGACTTGCACCAGCCATACGGAAGATGTGTTCTTCGATGATCGTCCCGTGCAAATCGTCCGCGCCGTAGCTCAACGCCACTTGCGCGAGCTTCAGTCCCAGGCCCACCCAGTAGGCCGTAATGTGGTCGAAGTTGTCGAGGTAGATGCGGCTCACGGCGAGGGTGCGCAATGCGTCGAAGCCCGTGGGCGGCGTCTTGACCGGGATGTCGTTGTTCTCCGGCTGATACGGCAGAGGCACGAAGCCGACGAAACCATGCGTCTCGTCCTGCAACGCGCGCAATTGCCGCAGATGATCCACGCGGTCGGCGAGCGATTCGACGTGGCCGAACAGCATCGTGCAGGTGCTGCGTCCGCCCAGGCGATGCCACGTGCGGTGAACGTCCAGGTATTCCTCGGCGGATTCCTTGCCGCGGGCGATCTGCTGCCGAACGGACGGGCGAAAGATCTCCGCGCCGCCGCCGGTGAGGGAATCGAGTCCGGCGTCCTTCAATTCGCGCAACGTCTGTTCCACGGACTTCTTCGCGAGCCAGGCGAGGTGCAGGATTTCAATCGCGGTGAAGCATTTGAGTTGGAGGCGCTGGGTAGGGCGCGTCACTCCGTGCGCGCCGCAGTTGTGATCTAGGGACGGCGGCGCGCACGGAGTGACGCGCCCTACCATTTCATCGTTCAGCGCGCTCAACGCTTTCAGCATGTCCACGTAGTAGCCGAACGGCAGCGAGGGATGCAGCCCGCCGACGATGTGCAGTTCCGTGATGCCGAGCTTCAACGCCTCGCGCGCTTTCTCGACCATCTGCGGGATGGTCAGCTCGAAGCCGTCCGCGTCGCGTTTCTTGCGCGCGAACGAGCAGAACTGGCAAGAGAGGATGCAGTAGTTCGAGTAGTTGAGGTAGCGATTGATGATGTAACTGGCGCGGTTGCCCACCTTCTTCTGCCGTGCG
>JALOTT010000199.1 GCA_025457745.1 Verrucomicrobiota bacterium | reverse complement strand
GCCCGCGCGCGGCGGCGTTTCGCCGCGCGGCTTTGATGGCGAGTTGGTCGTATTCCACGCCCACGAACGAATCCAGATCGGCCGCCAGTTCGATGCTGAAAAAGCCCACGCCGCAGTAAAGATCCACCAGATGTTTGGTGCCGGCGCCGCGCAACATTTCGCGCACGGTCTCCACCAGCTTCGGCAGCAGCGCAAGATTGTTCTGGAAAAACGAATCTGGAGGCACGTCCCAACCCTGTGGCGGCACGCGCAACACCACCTTGATTCCGCCCTTGGGCGGCGGATGCGCGCGCACGTGCCGGATTTGTTCGTTCAACGAAGGCTCGGCGATTTTACAATCCTCGATGTCCTCCACCAACCCGCAGTCAGCGCGCACGAAGCCGATGTTCAACTTCTGTTCGGGCTTGTTCCACTGGCTGCGAATCATGATGCGATTGCGGTAGCCGTAAGGCTGCGGGCACGGCCCGACCGGCGCGATCACCGTTTCCGAAAATCCGCCGATGCGCTGGAACAAGTCCGCGATCTGCTTGTGCTTGATGCACAACTGCGTCGCGTAGGCGATATGTTGATACTGGCAACCACCGCACGCGCTGAAATAACGACACTCCGGCGTGGCGCGTTCTGGCGATGGCTTGACGATCCGCAGCAATTTTGCCCGCGCGAAATTCTTTTTCACCTCGGTAACCGCTGCCTCGACTTCTTCACCCACGATCACGAACGGGACGAACACAACGAAATCGTCCATGCGTCCAACGCCTTCGCCGCCAAACGCGATATCGTGAATCGTCAAAGTCAATCTGTCGCCAAGCTTCAAGCCCATTCATTAAAGTTAGAGCGCAGACAGGATGCGAAAAAGAGATTTCGCAGCAGCCGACGTGAGGAGGCGCAAAATATCCTGGCTGTTGGCCATCGGAATTTTGTTTTGAGCCTCCTTATCTCGGTTGCTACCGGCTGCTTTTTTTCCGTGTATTTCGTGTATTTCGTGGTAAATCTTCCCCCGTGAAACTTCTCTTCATCGGCGACATCGTGGGCGAACCGGGACGCAGAGCGGTCAAAACATTACTGCCAAAACTCCGCGAGCGGCACGGCCTCGATTTTGTCATCGCCAACGGCGAAAACTCCGCCGGCGGTTCCGGCATCACACCCAGGATGGCCGGGGAGATTTTTTCCGCGGGCGTGGACGTCATCACCAGCGGCGATCATTTGTGGGATCAGAAGGAAGTGGTGGAACTGCTCGCGAACGAGAAGCGATTCATCCGCCCGATCAACTACCCGCCCGGCACGCCGGGGCAGGGGAGCGCCATATTCGACGTTCGATGTTCGATGTTGGATGTTCGATGTTCAATTGCGGTGGTAAACGCCCAAGGCCGCACGTTCATGCCCGTGTTGGAAAATCCGTTCCTCGTCGTGCCGCCGGAGATTGAGCGCTTGCGCCAGCAGACCAAAATCATCTTTGTGGATTTTCACGCCGAGGCGACCTCGGAAAAGATCGCGTTTGCGCGGATGCTCGACGGGCAGGTGAGCGCCGTGGTGGGTACGCATACGCACGTGCAAACGGCGGACGAGCAGATTTTATCCGGCGGCACAGCGTATCTGACCGACGCCGGCTTTACCGGCCCGCACGACGGCTGCCTTGGCCGCGAAATCGAGCCGGTCATCAAACGCTTCGTCACCAACATGCCGCAGAAATTTGACGTGGCGAAAAACCGCGTGCTGCTTCACGGCGCAGTGATGGAAATTGATCAAGCCAGCGGCCGGGCGGTGAAAATTCAACGGTTATCGGAATCGTTGCACGGTTGAAAAGAATTGCGGGTCGCGCCTCCATTCATCAACGACGAAGCACAAGATTGTCTTCCTCGTCTTCCCTTTCTTTGAGGAGAGTTATTGATCTGTTTGAATTCAATAAACCACCAACGAATGGACCGGGTAGCCTTTGAGCTTGTCGCGTCCATGCAAAAAACCGAGTTCAATCAGAAAGCTGATTTCCAGAATTTCCGCGCCGAGGCGTTTGACCAGCGTGGCGGCGGCGGCGGCGGTGCCGCCGGTGGCCAGGAGATCGTCAATCAACAACACGCGGCTGCCCGGCTTGAGCGCGTCCGCATGAATGGCCACGGTGGCTGTGCCGTATTCCAGCGCATAATCCTGCTCGTGAGTTTGATACGGCAACTTCCCTTTCTTGCGCACCGGCACGAAGCCGGCTTGCAGCCTCACTGCCGCTGCGGCCGCGAAAATGAATCCGCGCGCGTCAATGCCCACCACGGCGTCCACCATGCCGGGTTTGAATCTGCCGGTCAGCAACTCGATGACGCCGGAAAAGAGGCGCGCGTCGGCCAGCACAGGAGTGATGTCCTTGAACTGAATTCCCGGTTTGGGAAAATCAGGAACATTGCGGATGGCGCGCTCGATTTCGGCGGGCGTCGGTTGGGACTGGTTCATGGGTGTTGAATGATTAACCACGAAACGTGGTGGGGCGCGTCACTCCGTGCGCGTCGGTGCATGTTATCGAAAGAACGACGCACCCGGAGTGACGCGCCCTACCGGCGCCATCCGATTCGTGTCCATTCCTGTCCATGCGTGGTTCTCTCACTTCTTTGTCGCTTCCAGCTTTTCAATCATCTTGCGCAGCTTGTGCAAGGCAATGTTCTGAATCTGGCGGACGCGCTCGCGCGTCACGCCGAAGGTTTCGCCGACTTCTTCCAGCGTTTTTTCCGGTCCGCCGTCGAGGCCGAAGCGCGCGCGCAGGATCGTGGCCTCGCGTGTATCAAGCGTCGTGACCATCTCTTGGAGCATCTTCGTGACCGTCTTTTCTTCCAGCTGCTGATAAGGCGTATCCGCGCTTTCGTCCTGGACGACTTCGGCAAAAGTATTTGAGTCCTCGTCGCCGATGGCCGCGTCCAGCGATGTGGGCCGGACGGCCGCCAGACGCATCCGTGTTACGCGCGAGGTGGGGATGCCCATGTCGAAGGCCACCTCGTCGTCGGTCGGTTCGCGCCCGAGTTCCTCCTGCAAGCGCATGCCAATGCGCCGCATCTTGGAGATCTTGTCCACCAGATGCACTGGCAAGCGGATGGTCTTGGACTGGTTGGCGAGCGCGCGCTTGATGGACTGCTTGATCCACCATGAGCCGTAGGTGGAAAGTTTGCCGCCTTTGGAGGGATCAAAGCGCTCGACCGCCTTCATCAAACCGATGTTGCCTTCGCTGATCAAATCCAGCAGCGGAAGGCCGATGCCCTCGTAGTCGCGCGCGATTTTGACGACGAGGCGCAGATTGGCCTTGATCATGTGTTCGCGTGCTTTCTTGTCGCCCCGCTTGATGCGCGCGGCCAGGACGATTTCCTCCTGCGGCGTGAGCAACTTCACCTGGCCGATTTCGCGGAGGTAGAGCTTGATGGCAGTGTCCGCATCGTAACTGCCGCGTTCGCGCTCTGTTGGCGGGAGTTCAGGGGCAGTGACGGGCGCGGTGGGTGTGGCGAAACTGGCGGGCGCAGGAACCGGGCGACGTGGAACGAATCGAAAGAACCGTCGCCTGGCCGAAGACTTGCCTGCGCGACGATGCGTGGCCGGCGCTTGTTGGTTGCGCCGCGGTGGTTTGGTTGCTTTAGGTTTTTGTGTTTTCGGCCGCATGAACGACGTGAACGTTACGGTCTGAAGTTCGGCCTGCAAGCAAATTTATTGTTGAACAGTTTTAAGATCAGAGCAAATGCCTGCCGCTGATTGAAGCGTGGATTACACTCCACAAGTTACAGTTGGAGTTCAGGCTTTAGCCTGTCGAAACGGGACAAGCTCAAGCTTGAACTCCAACACGTGGAATAAATTCCGCGCGCCGTCGCGTCAAATCTCCAGCACCTTCTCAAACCGGGTCAGGTTGCGAGCCCCGTTGGTCGTAACGAGCGCCACGTCTTCCAGCCGCACACCGCCGAGTTCCGGATAATACAACCCCGGCTCGACCGTGACCACGTGGCCGGGCTTGAGTCTGCCAGTGGAGGTCGCGCCCATGCGCGGCGCTTCGTGAATTTCCAGACCCAAGCCGTGGCCGGTGCCGTGAAAGAAACCTTCCATGCGTCCGTTGCGTCGCCCGGTTTTGTAACCTTGTTGCACGAAAAACTCCTGTATGGTTTGGTGCACTTCAGCGGTTGGCATCCCGGCGCGCACTTTCTTGAAAGCCAGCTTCTGTCCCTGCAGCACGGTGTCGTAAAGCCGGCGCACGCCTTCGCTTGCGCACCCGCGCACCACCGTGCGCGTGATGTCGCCGAAGTAACCCGTTTTCTGCGAGCGCGGAAAAATATCAAGGATGATCGGCTCGTTGGCGCGCAACGGGCCGTAGCCGCACTCGTGTGGGTCGCAGCCTTGTTTGCCGCCGGCGACGATGGTGTGGGCCGCCAAACCGCTGGCGCAGAGAATGGCCGTGTCTATCACCGAACGCAGCTTCTCCGAAGTCAGCGGCAGGTTGTGATATATGAGCCGTCCATCGCGGCCAATTTTCGACGCACGAAGCACCTGCATCGCTTCGGCCATGCCGACCTCGGCCATGACCAGTGCGGCGCTGATTTTCTTCACCTCGGCGGGCGACTTCTGCTCGCGTTCGGGGAAAAAGCCGCCGGGTCTTGCTTTGACGGAAATGCCGAGCCGCTTCAGTTCGTCGGAGAGGCCGAGCGAAAAATTGTGTGGGACGGTCACGCGGCGCACGCCGCGTTCGCGTAAGATCGCGTGAATGACGTGCCCGAGCTTTGGCTGTTTGACGCCCGCCTTGCGAAGCCTTCGCTGATACGCGCTGAGGGAAACGACGCGGCAATGCGGCGCTTGCTTGCGTGCGCGGTCAATTTCCAAATCGCTCATCACGATGGTCGCCCGCCCGCGCAACCGCAGGTAAATGAACGGGTCGGGCACAAACATGCCGGTGACGTAGAGCATGTTTGCGTCATAATCGCTGTCGGCGACCATCAATAAATTGTCGTCGGGTTTCACAACCACCAGCAGAAATATCCTGCAACTTGAAGATTCATTTTAGACCCCAAACAGCCGGTCGCCTGCATCGCCCAATCCTGGGACGATGTAGCCGCGCTCGTTCAACGCACGGTCCACCGCCGCGGTAAAAATCGGCAATTCTGGATAGTGCCGCCGCACCCGCCGGATGCCTTCCGGGGCCGCGACAAGATTGACGAGGCGCACGTACTTTGCGCCGCGTTCGCGGAGCAAATCCATCGCGGCTACCGCGCTCCCGCCGGTAGCCAGCATCGGATCAATGAGAATGACTTCAAAGCGGCGCAAACTCTTCGGGAGGCTTTTGTGATACGACGTGGCGCGCAACGTCGTTTCTTCGCGTTTCAAACCGATGAAGCCGACGCGGGCGTTTGGGATGAGTTGCAGGATGGAATCCAACATGCCGAGGCCCGCGCGCAAGACAGGCACGAGCAGCACTTCGCGGCGCAATCGGGAGCCACGCGCCGTTGTCAGCAGTGGAGTCTTGACCGAAGCGGCGCGCACGGCAAACGAGCGGGTGGCCTCGTAGAGCATGAGCGCGGCGACCTCGCCGAGCACGCGGCGGAATTCTTGGGATTGCGTTCGCAGGTCCCGCAACCGCGTGAGATTGTGCTGCACCAACGGATGCGTGATGACGGTCACGCCTTTTCCGCCTTCGCCTTTGGCTGCGGCGCGACCGCGCCGGAATGAAATGGCGGCTGGCACATCAATGCAGGTAGGTGGGTGAGAGAAAATACAGCCGGCCCGCTTCGAGTTTCGGGAACTCGACGCCTAAATCCACTTTCACGCCATGCGCGTCGCTCTTGCCAAACATGCGGAAGAAATCGGACAAATCGTAACGCACGCGGTATTCGACCAAATTGGCGTCGTGGATGCCCACGATTTCTTTCGCCCGGTCGGCCGCGTCGTCAAAATCACCCAACTCATCCACAAAGCCGAATTGTTGGGCTTCTTTGCCGGAGAGCACACGGCCATCCGCGTAATCTTCCCAATCGCGCGCGAGGGCCTGGCCTTCGCTTTTGTTCTTGTCGTGCGCGTATCGCCGGCCTTCGGCCACGACACTCTTGAACTTGTCGTAGGTCTCGTTGATGAGTTTCTGCACCATGTCCTTTTCTTCGGGCGTTATTTCTCCGGGCTCGCGTGATCCGTTCAACATGTCCTTGAACTTGCCGCTCTTGAAGGTGAACGGTTGGAGCCCGACCTTGTTCATCAACCCGCGGTAGTTCCACGTGCTCATGATGACGCCGATGCTGCCGGTGATCGTCAATTCGTTCGCCACAATCCACTGGCACGGCGCGGACACATAGTAACCGCCCGACGCCGCCAGGCTGCCCATCGAGGCGATGACCGGCTTGCAACTTTGTTTTTGAAACTCCGTGATCGCCTTTGAAATGTCGTCCGAGGCCAGCACTTCGCCGCCGGGCGAATCAACCTTGAGAATTACGGCCTTGACCTTGTGATCCTCTTTGGCGCGCTTCAGTTGCGCCTTGACGACGTCCACCATGTTGTAACCGCTCTGATCCATCTCGCGGCTGGTGATGATGCCATCAATGTTCACGACCGCAATTTTGGCCGAAGTGTTGTTGTCTTCGACCAAGGTTTCTTCGAGACGCGGTCCGGCGAAGCGGTGAACCTGCAGGCCTTGCACGTGAACGACGCTCTGGAAGACGTTGCCGATGTTAAACAACACGCTGACCGCCAGCAGGACCAAAAGCGCCAGGGCGAAAATCATCCAGCCCCGGCTTTTGCGCGGGCGCGGAGGCGTGGGTGGCGCGATCACCGGCGGCGGCGTCACGGGTGGCGGCGGAACATTGAATGGAGGAATGGCATCGTTGTCCATAACGGGCGCACAATAACTAAGAATGTGAAGCGGGGCAAGCTGAATTGCGGTCGTGCAAACATCCCTCCGCCAACGGCATTACTTTCGGGCGGCTTTCAGCAGCGCGGCCACCAAACCTTCAATCGTGTGCTGTTTGGCCTCGATTGCCGGCTCAAGTCCCAAGGCTTTGATTGCCCTGCTCGTCTCCGGCCCGATGGACGCGAGTTTCGCCCGGG
>JALOTT010000198.1 GCA_025457745.1 Verrucomicrobiota bacterium | reverse complement strand
TACGTTCCCCAAAGCCGAACGAATGTGCCCGATGAGACCACGCTAAACATAGTGCGGGTCGACATCAGTTCTCCGGGAGGGAAGTTTGTAACCGAGGCCGCCCGGCGCTTCCAAATTCCTATTAACCCAGAAAAAGTTTGGAGAAGATAAGATATGGAAGCACTAGCGAAAGCGCTTCGAAAATCCCCTGATGCTTTGCCCTACGGGGACAATATCGTGGATCTATTGGATTCTATCTTCGATGCGCTCAAATACTGTTCCCGGTGTTATCTTCGCGGAAAGCCATTCGCAGCATCCGACCCCTACATGAAGCGACGGTTCAAGCGATTTAACCCAAAACCACACAGCCGGCGAGAGCAAAGACGGAATATTCACCTTCTTGAAGGAACTGGACTCGCGAAAGATACCCCGCGTTTAGCCGCATTGATAGTTTTGAAATTCAAGGAGATTCAAAGGAATGCACGGTATTCGCGAAACAAAGGCGTCGTCAGCCTGGTGTTACCTTCGCCGCTTTCGATACTTTACGAAGCGCTTGTCGTTCCTGACGAGCCAGCCTCGAGGGCTTTTGCGCTGGCGGCGTGTCGCCGACTACTATTCATCCGACTCCGCGCCTATCCTTCGGCCCGAGCGATTGGTGCAGGCTGGAAGCATCTAAACGTTGACGAGATCGAGACAGAATTGGATGACCAGCGACGCTATTTTGAGCATCGCGACAATGTGCCAGCCGCGGCCAATGTGACCGCCGAGATACTGCAACACTTCTTAGCCATGAAGGGCCATTACTGCTTGCGGTTTGGAACGTGGAGAAAGAGAAACATCGGTGATCGTTATGCGCTTTGGAAGCTTCTTGAAACGTACCTCTCTCAGAAGGATTTGAGGGGGCAGGTCCGGTTTAAGGGCAAACTCGGCCGCGCCTTTGAATTCCGCTGTTCTCCACTAGCAGTAGATCCGCCGCGCGCGTTGGACGTTTTAAACGAAATCATCGGCATACCCATACCCATCCGCGGTGCCGACACCCTTTTATTTGGGGGGTTGCGTCCTTCGGCGGATGGGAGTCTTGTCGTCAATATCAGCGGAACTGCGGGGACGGGGAAGACATCCTTCGCGCTAGCACTGGCAGCGACGCTTTCTCCGTTTGGGACACGTTGTTACTACATAACGACCGAAGAGGCGCGTGAAGATCTTGAGGGGCGATTGAAATCGCTGGTCCCGGCCTATATGAGGGATTTGTCCATACACAAGCAGGATATTAACGAGTGGTTTCATGTGGCGGATTTTCGCGAAATAAAACCGCAAGTGGGCGGGAGGCAGCTAGGCGAAGCATTGTCTCTCCACCTGGCTGACCTTGGCCTACTCATAGAGAAAGCGCGAAAAGATGCTGTAACGCGTTTAGAAAATCGAACCACAATTCCCGCTATCGTTCCGTTGGTGATTGTGGTGGATAGCTTGTTCGGTCTGACAGAAGGCCGTGAACCTCACGAACTCGAAGCTCTGGCGAACTTCATCAATCGGTGTCGGGCGTTGAAGGCGCTGGTCGTTGTGCTTTCCGGTGACGAACTGCCCCGCCACAGCCGCTTGTCTTATATGGTAGATGTGCTGTTGAAGGTGAGTTACCGAGATACGGACTCTGAAACGAAGAAGCCTGAACGCCTTCTGCAGCTCGTCAAAACAAGGTTTCAGCTTTCGCGGCCAGGGACGCACGTTTTTCACATGTCGGGTAGGGAGGGATTTCGCATCTCACCGCAATTGCCGTCTCAATTGGACCGGGAAGAGCAAAGGAACCTGACGTCGCCCGATTATGGCCAAGTTATCAACGTGTTGAACGAATGGAGCGATGAAGTCGTGGTGGATTTACAGCAGTATTCGCCAGACAAAGAATGCTCCGATAAATATTTGGATTTATACGCGTATTCTCACGTGCTGATACATGGACACGGCAGTTCGGGGAAGGCCGGTGTCGGCTTGAGGATTTTGGCATCAAAGATCGCGAATGGGGAGACGTACAAACAGGTTGGGGTTGAGCCGAGACGCGTGCTCGCCGTTTCGTTCCTATACCCACCATCATACTACGAGGAGCGGTTCAACCAATTGATACATGACCCCTCGTTGAAGCAGATAGACAAAAGCGCAACCTTTGATTGCATCGCTTTTTCGCCAGGATTCCTCCCACCTGAGGACATGGTCGGGAAAATAGCCCGCAAGCTCGATGAAGCAGAATTGAAGGGCAAGCCATTCACGGGGGTATTGTTGGACGGCCTGCACAATGTTTTTCTGTCTTTTCCTGTTCTCCAGAAAAACGAAATGGTCTGGCCCACACTGTACCGCATGTTGTCCATTAGGAAGCAGACGATAGTGACGACACATACGACGTTCATGCTCGACCTCATGGAGCACGACGATACACCGGAGGAGAGGGAAATACATCGAGAGGGCCAAGCAATCCTGTTGCACGCCGTGGTCCAGGCTGCGGATTTTTATCTCAGCCTCGACAGAATTCCCGAGCGAAGCCCGCGGGGGCCGGACTGTTTTTTACGAGTGAGAGAGTTCGTTGGTAACCAGAATCTGCCGCAAGGACAGCTTCTATGGGACAGGCACGTCGGTCATTTTTCGCGACCGGTGGTAGCGAAGCCCCGAGTGAATACACAAGCGACGGAAACGTTGAAGATTTTGAAGTTCATACAAGATACTTATCGCAATCGAGTGAAGAAGGTTAAGGCTGACCCTTCGTGACGAACGGAGCCGGAGTGGTAACTGGAACAAAACGGTCAGCAATGGCGTTAGGAACAGCACATTCGTTATAGTGCGTTGCTTGGCCGAACGGGCGCGTGAGAAGTACGATCCGACGCAGGTGAGGCATCCGTCTTTCGGCGGGGCAACGGAGTTTCGAAGTGCGATGTATCCGCTGCGAAGGAAGAGCCGCGCATGATTATCAAGTGTCAGAACAACCAGTGCGAGGCGACGCTGAGCATTTCCGATTCGGCGACGGCGGGGCACATCCGTTGTCCGCAGTGCGGAGAAGTGTTCCCATTGGCGAGGGCGAAGGACTTCGTGATCTTCGACCTGGAAACCACCGGGCTTTGCCCATACGACTGCGAAATCATTCAGATCGCCGCGACGCGATTCCGGAACGGCGCGGTTGTGGCGGGGGATTCGTTCTTCAGCTATTGCCAGCCGAGCGAACGGATTCCGCGATTCATCACCGAATACACCGGCATCAAGGACCGCGATGTCCGCGATGCGCCGCGTCCGATCGAGGTGCTGGAACAATTCTCGAAATTCGTCGGGGACGCTACGATCATGGCGCACAACGGTCACCGGTTTGACGTCAAGTTTTTGGAGGCGACCTGCTACCGGAGCCGAATTCAAATGCGTACGGTCGAATCCATAGACACTATTGCATTTTCGCGGCGGCTGTTCGGCACGACGCGGGGAACGGGACATTCGCTGGACCGGGTGATGCAGCGGCTCGGGCTCAATGCTTACGAATATCAACGACATGACGCGCGGGGCGACATCATGGCCCTGGCCGACGCGGTGAAGATCATGTGGCGACGACTGGAGCTGGACAGTCATTGCCGAGGCATTCCGCGGCGATCAACCTTTCTCCCCGCCATTTAGGCGGGGAGAGCAAACGGCAAAGGACAGACGTGGAAACGAAGAAGATTGAAACTCTGTTGCTGGAGAATCTGACCGAAGGCGAAAAGGGCAAAGGCCAGAAGAATGCAGTCAAGTCGAAGGACCGCCGTTTGTTGGTCGTGGCCGGCGCGGGCTCGGGGAAGACCGAGGTGATGGCGCGGCGCATCGCGTGGTGGGTGGGCATGGAGGGTGTTTCCAAAGATCAGATTGTCGCATTCACGTTCACGGAGCGGGCGGCGGAGGAGATGAAGTTTCGCATCCGGAGCTGGATTGAAAAGGTGACGCCCGCGGGCGAGGAAGTTTCCCTGGGTCAAATGTATGTGGGCACGATCCACGGTTTTTGCCTGCTGAAGATCCGCGAGTTCTGGCCGGACGATTACCATAACTACGACATTTTCGACGAAAGCTCGCGGGCATCGCTGATCCTGCGCGGCTTCAACGGTCTGCTGGGGCTCAATGTCCTGAAGGAGGCGCTGGGCAAGGGCCAGTTCGCGACGCTGGAAGCGTTCATGCAGGCTTACGACCAGTTGCACGAACACAACCGGTTCGACATCGAGCTGCCGACGGCAACCCCGCCGCACGAGCTGGGCGCGACCGAGTCGGACTGGTGCAAGAAGGCGCGGCTGAAGACGAACACGGGAACGAGCGCGGCGGCGACGGCTTTCGCGGAGTCGGCGGCGCGTTACTACGCGTATCTGCGCTGCCGGCGTTTTCTGGATTTCAGCACGTCCCAAAGCGAATTTGTGCGGCGGCTAAGTGAAGACAGGAAGTTCCGAGAACTACTGGAAGAAAAGCATATCCATCTGGTGGTGGACGAGGTGCAGGACATCAACCCGGTGCAGAGCGAACTCATCACCACGTTGACCGGCAAAAACGGTAAGCTGACGATGGTGGGAGATCATCGGCAGGCCATTTACGGGTGGCGGGGCGCGAAGGTGGAGATCATCGGCGATTTTTGGGAGGAGTTTCAGAAGGCAGCCGACTCGGACACGGTGGATTTGCAGGAGAATTTCCGCTCCACACCGCGCATCATCGCGCTGGCGAATACCTGGGCGGGGACGATTTCCCGACTCAAGACGATGAAAACGCCGGACATGCTGCCCGGCAACAAGAAGCGGAAGGACCTGCATCACTCGCACGTGGCGCTGATCGGGTTTCGGGAACGGGAGGCGGAGGCGGCGTGGATTGCGGAGGCCATTCGGGTGCTGGTGCCGTCGGAAGCGGAGGGGGCGATGCACGACAAGAAAGACGGGAGTACGCGCGGACTGGCGCTCTCGGACATTGCCATTCTGCTGCGGGCTTCGACCCAGGTGCGCGTTTACATGCGGGCCTTGGAGGCGGCCGGAATTCCCTGCGTGGTTCGCGCCGGCCCGGACCTGTTTTCGCAGCCGGAGGTGTTGTTGTTCGTCGGGGCGCTGGCGCTCACGGCGCAGATGGATGAGTTTTACGGATCGGAATATAATCCGAAGAGTCTGCCGCAACGGATTGACGGCGTGCTGGGGTGCGCGCCCAAACCGAGGGAGGTGTTGCGGGAATCAGCCCGGATGCTGCGGGCTTCCGGCCTGGCCTTCAGCCGCGAGGTCGAGGACCGATTGTTGCTGGCCGCGGAAGCGATCGCCGACCGGATTGGAGACGGGACGGCGCTCAGCGCGAAGCAAGCGGCGGCGTTCCGGACGCCGTCGCTGCGCGAGTTCCTCACCAAGTCCAAGGACCTGCGGCGCGTTTTTCCGCAGAAGATTTTCCACATGCTGCTTTCCGAAGCGGAGGTGGAAGGGTGGGACACCTGCGAAGGACGCGGCCAGACGGCACTGTTTCATCTCGGGGCGCTGAGCGGGTTGATCACGGGCATTGAAACGCCCGGATGGACGAGCACGCGGGATTATCGCTGGCAGATCATCGGCCTTTGCCAATACGGCAGCGAGGAAGCACGGGCGGAAGAACAGCCGCTGATGGTGCAGCCGGACGCGGTCACAATCAGCACCATCCACGGCGTGAAAGGCCTGGAGTTCGCGGGGGTATTTCTCGCCGCGGTCAACGCGGGCAGTTTCCCGAACAACTTCGCGCGGCGGAAACCGGAGCTGCCCTTGGAAGGCCGGATCGTCAACGAGATTGACGTGGAAGGATTGGCGGACAACGAAAACCGGGACGGCGAGCGGCGGTTGATGTATGTGGCGCTGACGCGGGCCGAGCGATTTCTGTTTGTCAGCCATTGCGGGAGCCGGACCTCGGGATTCATCAAGGAACTTCGTCCGCTGGTAACCGCCAGCGGGGGCACGGTGACGGACGATTCGCAGAAGCTGCTGAACGAACTCAAGTATGCGCCGAAGGAGCATCTGCGGGAGGTGCGGCTGGCGACGTCGTTTTCCGACCTGCGCTACTATCTGGAATGTCCGCATGATTTTTATCTCAGGAAGGTGCTCGGGTTCGCGCCGACCATTGACCAGGCGTTCGGTTACGGGCGCGGGATACACAACCTGATGCGGGCGGTACATTCCAATCCGAAGAAGTGGGCGGCGTTGGCAGAAGACCGCCCGGCGCTGGAGCGGGAAATCCAGCGGCTGATTGACCGCGGGCTGTTCTACCTGCGCTACACGACCGGCAATCCGGCGGACAACATGCGGGCCAAGGGGCTGGAGGTGGTGGCGGATTACATCGAGCGCTATGCGGGCGAACTGGACGACTTGACTTTCGAGCCGGAGAAGAGTTTCGAGACGCTGGTGGAATATGAAGAAGGGGAAGGCGGGGTGCTGGTTTCCGGCGCGATTGATGTGATTCGCCGGGACGACCCGCCGCAGGTGAGTTTGATTGATTTCAAATCCGGCGATCCCGAATCGGATAAGCACCAGAAGTTGGACGAGGAAGAAATGCGGCTGCAGGTGGCGCTCTACGCCGTCGCAGCGAAGAAAGAGCTGGAGTATCGGCCGGAACAGGGATTAGTTCGTTACCTGGACGCCGACGATCCGGCCAAGTCGGAGTTGAGCGTGCCGCTGGATGCCGCCGCGCTGGCGGACGCCACGAAACTGGTGGCCGCGACCGCCGCACAGATCCGCGACCGTGAGTTCAAGCGCGGCCCGGCAAAAACAAAAGGCGACGGGGTGCGCTGTTCGCATTGCGACTTCCTGGGTTTTTGCGGTATGAAACAGGCGTGCGATGAGAAGCGCGGCGGGGCAGACGGCTGGTAAGACATCATGAAGATCGGGGAATTCATCCAAGCGACGTTCCGAGAGCGCGCCGACAAGGCAGGCGCGCTGGTGGTGTATGACGCGGACAAGCGGTACCGCAACCTGGTCCTGGCGATGACGGACAAGCAATGCATCGTGCTGGACGCCACGGAGTCTTTCATTGAGGCGCATGAAAATGCGGTCGAGTGCTGGTCGGCGGCGGGGAACGCCGGGGCGGCGGAGCGCCGGCTGATTATCTACGTGCCGACGGAGAGGCCGAAGACGCCGGAGGAGCGATGCCATGATCCGTTCAGCGGGATTGCGGCCGGCTCGGATTGGTTTCCG